>CAMLET010000244.1 GCA_946479125.1 uncultured Flavobacteriales bacterium | reverse complement strand
GGTTGTGATAATATGTGTTCGTTCTGTGTTGTACCATTTACACGCGGTCGTGAGCGCTCAAGAGATCCACAAACAATTGTACAAGAATGCAAAGATTTGTTTGCAAAAGGATATAGAGAAGTTACTTTATTAGGACAGAATGTTGATAGTTACCGCTGGAACATGTCGAGTAAAGGCGTTATTAAAGACGAGAATCAACCAACTACTGATTTTGCTCAGTTGATGGCAATGGTTGCTGAAGTTCACCCGGATTTGCGCGTTCGTTTCTCGACTTCGCATCCGAAAGACATGACAGATGACGTTCTTGAAGTAATGGCGAAATACGAAAACATTTGCCCTTACATTCATTTACCAGTTCAAAGCGGACATACTGACGTACTTGCTAGAATGAATCGTGGTTACAGTCGTGAGTGGTACTTGGAAAGAATTGAGGCTATCAAGCGTATTGTTCCTGATTGTGCGATTTCAACAGATATTATCACCGGATTTTGTGGTGAAACAGATGAAGAACATAACGACACTGTTTCTTTGATGAAAGAAGTAGCATACGATTTCGCATACATGTTCAAATATTCAGAGCGACCAAAAACGCTTGCTGAAAGACGATTTGATGATGATGTTCCTGAAGCTGTAAAGGGAAAACGTTTGGAGGAAATCATTGCACTTCAATTGGAAAATTCTGCTGCTTCTCATAAGCGTCAGATTGGTAGAACTGTAAAAGTGTTGGTTGAAGGTCCTTCTAAGCGTTCTGCAGAACATTTTTGTGGTCGCGACGGAAGAAACTCAATGGTAGTATTCCCGAAACAAGATGCTGAAAAAGGTAAATACGTTTGGGTAAACATTACTGATTCAACATCAGCAACATTGCGCGGAAACATTGTTGAACAACCGAATTAAAAACGCTGCATTCATGTCTGTGAACACACAACAAATAAAACAACGTTTCGGAATCATTGGAAATGCTCCGCAATTGAACAGAGCATTGGAAGTAGCCGTACAGGTTGCTCCTACTGATATTTCTGTTTTGGTTACCGGAGAAAGTGGAACTGGAAAAGAGATCATTCCTCAGGTAATTCATCAGTTGAGTTCAAGAAAACATGCAGAATACATTGCCGTAAACTGTGGAGCAATTCCAGAGGGAACGATTGACTCAGAATTATTTGGTCACGAAAAAGGATCATTTACGGGGGCAACAGGCAGCAGACAAGGATATTTTGAAGTTGCAGATGGTGGAACTATCTTTTTGGACGAAGTTGCTGAATTACCAATGCAAACGCAAGTTCGCTTGCTTCGCGTATTGGAAACCGGAGAATTTATTCGTGTAGGCTCTTCAAAAGTGATTAAAACAAATGTTCGTGTAGTTGCTGCAACAAACGAAAATATGCAGCGCGCTATTCAATCCGGTAAATTCAGAGAAGACTTGTTGTACCGTTTGAGTACAGTTCCAATTGCTTTGCCTGCATTACGTCAACGAAGCGAAGACATTTACCTGCTTTTCAGAAAATTCGCGAACGATTTTGCGGATAAATACAGAATGCCCGCGGTTAAACTCAGTGCTGATGCCGTAAACGTTCTTAATTCTTATTCGTGGCCTGGAAATATCCGCCAGTTAAAGAATTTGGTAGAACAGCTTTCTGTGATTGAACAGGAAAGAGATATCGATGGTGCTCGTTTAGCCAGTTATTTGCCCGCAGAAGCTGATAAAACACCCATGGTTATTGGCCTGGCAGAAAGCAATATTAACGAACGTGATTTGATGTATCAATTCCTTTTCGATATGAAGAAGGATTTGACAGAACTAAAGAAATTGGTTGTTGAATTGTTGAATCATCAGGGTGATTTCAGTTTATCAAATGATCAGCGCGAAGTTGTGAATCGTTTGTACACTGATCTACACGTTGGCGAACAACGCATTTTACCTTCACAACAAGCTCCCGTTCATCATGAGCCAATTGTAAATTATGGTTCAGATGATTTGGATGACGAGATTATTGACATCCATGAAGAAGTAGAAGAATCGCTTTCATTGGAAGATCAGGAAAAAGAATTAATTCAACGTGCATTGGACAAACATAAAGGTCGAAGAAAACAAGCTTCAGACGAATTAGGAATTTCTGAGCGCACATTATACCGAAAAATCAAAGAATACAATATTCAAGGCTAATTAGCGTATTGATTTCCAAAAGCATGAAAAAAGTATTCGCCTTTTCCGTTTTGATTCTGTTGCTAACAAGTTGTTGGCCGGAGGTTTTCATGAATCCGCGAGACAAAGGAATGCCCAGAGAATGGAAAGAATTTTATGTAAATCCTATTGAAGTTTCCAGCGCTACTGCTCCATCTAATTACGGTTCAGTACTTTCCGAAAGTGTGCGTTCAGGAGTTCAGAACAATACAAGATTGAATTTGGTTTCAACACCTAAAGATTCAACATTACAAATCACATTGGTTGTTACCAATTATTCAACGAGTCCAGTTGCCATTCAACAAGGAGATGTTGCTACAGAAAATCGTTTATCGATTACTGTGAATGCTGTAATTACGACTCCAACCAAAGGACTCGAAGAATTGACTTTGAGTGCTACCCGCTTTGCAAACTACGACGCTTCAAAACAATTAGTAGATGTTGAGCAGTCGTTGATCGAAAATATCAATCAGCAGCTGGTTCAAGATGTTATCAATAAACTAAACTCCAATTGGTAATATGAATTCGAGTCAAATAAGTGCATTTATTGAAAATCCTTCGCTAATTACGGCGAATGATGTTGATTCTTTAAAGAATTTGGCAAACGAATATTCGTATTCAGAATCCCTGCAGTTTTTGTATTTGTATGCGGTTTCCAAGCATGCGGATATGAAATTTGATGATGCACTGCTTTCAACGGCTTACAGAATTACGCATCGCGAGCGCATTGTGGAGTTGTTAGATGAATCGACTACTTCGAGAGCCTCAGTAACCGATTCAGACACCTCAGCTCCGGTAATTAATTCTGAGATCTCTGTAAACGATTTGACAGAAACGGAAACCAAAATTGAGGACGTAACTGAAAGTAAGGAAGAAATCATTGAATTTGTTGCAGATGAATCAACTTCTACGGAAGAAGAAACTCTAATTGAACCAGAAACTGCAACAGAACAAGTAGATGAACTGGAGGAGTTAATCTACAACACTACCGCAACAGCTCTTGAACAAGACTATTTGGCTTCACAGGGAATAACGGAGGTTGTTGTTTCTTCAGAAGAAAAACAAGAAGAAGTTGAAGTTCCTGCAATTCCTACAACTGAAGAATCTGTAGAAGAAACAGAGGTAGTTGCAGAGACTCCGGTTTCAGAAGACAGTAAAATGAGTTTCACTTCATGGTTGCACCAAAATCAACCTTCTGATTTATCAGAAAAAGAAATTTCGACAGACTCAGAGCCTGTTAAAAAGCATAAAGAAGAAATTATCGATCGTTTCATTGAAACACAGCCGCGTATTTCAAAACCTAGTGCTGAATTTTACTCAGCAAGTAAAAAAGCGAAAGAAAGTTTAGATGCAAATCGAAATCCGGTATCTGAAACATTGGCAAAAATATACGAAGCACAAGGAAATTATCAGAAGGCAATTCATGTTTATCACCAATTAATTTTGAATTATCCAGAAAAAAAGAGTTTATTTGCACCTCGAATTGAAGAATTGAAGAATAAAATATCACAATAAATGACAGCATTAATATCTATTATCATCATTCTAGCAGCAGCTTTGCTTGTTGTAGTTGTATTCATCCAAAACCCAAAAGGTGGAGGTTTAACGAATGATTTCGGTACTCAACAATTAGGTGGAGTTCAACGTGCAAACGATTTCGTTGAAAAAGCAACTTGGGGGTTATCTGTTGCTATTGTAGTTTTAAGTATTGCATTGTCATCAATGATTCAACCGGTTTCTATTAAACCAGTAGAAGATCCGAATGCAAAACCAGGAACTGGAACAGGCGCTCCGGCAAAAGGTGGAAACGGTGGAGGACAAAAACAACTCCCAGCATCAAATAGCTAAGATTAAATTCAAGAAAATATAGAATGTCAGTATGTCAGCATACTGACATTTTTTTTGCTCTAAAGTCGCTAATATGTCATAAAACTGATAATGGCATACGAGTTGACAGAGGAGAATCATCAAAACAAAATGATATTAAAAAACAAAATATGTCTACAACATTTAAACCATTAGCAGACCGCGTTCTTATTGAACCAGCAGCAGCTGAGCAAGTAACTGCAAGCGGAATTATTATCCCTGATACAGCAAAAGAAAAACCGTTGAAAGGAAAAGTTGTTGCTGTTGGAACAGGAAAAGTGGATGAACCAATGACAGTTAAAGTTGGGGATACAGTTATCTATGGTCAGTACTCCGGAACCGAGCTTAAAGTTGACGGTGGAACATTTTTGATCATGAGAGAATCAGATATTTACGGGATTATTTAATAAGGCACTTCGACTCCGCTCAGTGACCTTTTCATGAACTTGAAGAAATAAAAAAAGAAAATGGCAAAACAAATATACTTCGACGTAGACGCTCGAGAAAAATTAAAAAAAGGAGTTGATGCATTAGCTAATGCAGTGAAAGTGACTCTTGGACCAAAAGGAAGAAATGTAGTTATCGGAAAGAAATTCGGAGCTCCACATATCACTAAGGATGGTGTAACTGTAGCGAAGGAAATCGAATTGAAAGATCCGGTTGAGAACTTAGGTGCTCAAATGGTGAAAGAAGTAGCTTCTAAAACAGCTGATATTGCTGGTGATGGAACTACAACTGCAACTGTATTGGCTCAAGCAATCGTAACAGCTGGATTGAAAAATGTAGCTTCAGGTGCTAATCCAATGGATCTAAAGCGTGGAATCGACAAAGCGGTTGCCGCAGTTGTTGCTGACTTAAAAAGTCTTTCGAAAGAAGTTGGTTCTGATAACGATAAAATCAAGCAAATTGCAACGATCTCAGCAAATAACGACGAGTCAATTGGTTCATTGATCGCTGAAGCAATGAAAGTTGTTGGAAACGATGGTGTAATCACCGTAGAAGAAGCAAAAGGAACTGAAACTGAAGTAAAAACGGTTGAAGGAATGCAATTCGATCGTGGATACCTTTCAGCTTACTTCGTTACAAATACGGATAAGATGATTGCTGAAATGGAGCACCCATTGATTTTGATCTACGACAAGAAGATCAGCAGCATGAAAGAATTGCTTCCTATTTTGGAACCAGTTGTTCAAAATGGAAAATCATTATTGATCATTGCTGAAGACGTTGATGGTGAAGCATTGACAACTTTGGTGGTAAACCGTTTACGTGGATCATTGAAAATTGCTGCTGTTAAGGCGCCAGGATTCGGTGACCGTAGAAAAGCAATGTTGGAAGACATCGCAATCTTAACTGGTGGACAAGTAATCACAGAAGAGCGCGGTTTGACGTTGGAAAACGCAACTATGGACATGCTTGGAACTGCTGAAAAAGTAGAGATCGACAAAGACAATACAACAGTCATAAACGGAGCTGGAAAGAAAGAAGATATTCAAGCACGTGTTGCTCAGATCAAAGCGCAAATGGAA
>CAMLET010000243.1 GCA_946479125.1 uncultured Flavobacteriales bacterium | reverse complement strand
GTGTTAGAAAGAAGTACTTATTATATTTTGGATGCTTCTGGCAACACTGTTAGCACCTATGAGCGAGTTATTGATGCGACAATTCCAACCATTACTTTCAAACAGATAGAAAAACATATTTTTGGAAGCACTCGGTTAGGTGTGATAAAAGAAGATTTAGGTCTTTTGGGGACGCAGAATGAAACTTATAGTCAATCAGTTTGGAGTCATATTATTGGCCGACGTAATTATGAACTGAGTAACCACTTAGGAAACGTTCTGTCCGTGATTTCTGACAAACCAATTCCACATCAAAATGGAACCGCTGTTGATTACTTTTTTGCAGATGTAAAACAGTCATCTGACTATTCTGCTTTTGGTGTTCAGTTGTATGGACGTAATTTTGCTCCTGCACCAACAACTAAGAATATAACTACCACTCAAACAGTTGCTAGTTTTGATTTTGAAAACCCGGTGATTGCAGGTACTACCATTGACGGTTGGGTACCTAACAGTACAACAACAATGTCAGTGCAATCTGTAGGAGGTAGTCAGAAATTGAAAGTACAGAGTACGAATAACACACATGGAGCAAATCAATATTTTGCGGTTGCATCTGGTGTTCAGCATACGCTTAATGTTGATATTGATCTTCAGGGATCCGCTTCTGTAACCGTTGTTATTTATAGTGCAACAAGCATCACCGGACCTGCAGGAACTGTATTAGCTTCACCATCTTTCTCCACATCTGGATTGGCAAGTATTAATTTTACAAGCACCACAGGTTACGTATTGGTACAGATTCGTCAAACTGGACCGTTCTATATCGATAATATCAGTATTACCAAACAGGTGACAGTCACGGTTGTTGACCATAGCAACGATTACCGCTATGGATTTAACGGTATGGAAGAGGATGATGAAATCAAGGGAGACGGCAATTCTTATGATTATGGGGCAAGAATGTTGGACCCACGATTGGGACGCTGGTTGACGATTGATCCGGATTTTAAAAATCAACCAGACCAAAGTCCTTATAAGGCGTTTAATAATAATCCTCTATATTGGTTAGATCCTAACGGTGAAACAGAATATGCTATGACAGTTACAATAAATGAATCTACAGGAAAAATCACTATTAAAGTGAAGGTTGTTGGGTCGGATGTAATGACTGATGGTAAAAAGCATACGGTTTGGAATGGTCAGGCATGTTCATATCAAGAAAACTACTATTATGATTTCTCGAGAGTCACTGTTAAGGTAATTCACAAAAAAGGGCCGCCAACAATTTCGAAAGGTACTCTTATTATGACGGATAATGGAGTCAAAGATAAGGATTATGTGTTGTTTGGGGGGGATAAAAAGTATGATACTCATTCTGAATGGACAACTCCAAAAGATCATGGAAGAGAGGTTTCATTTGGTTTTTCGATGACTGGTAATACCGGAGCTGATAATGATGCAGTTGGTCAAGATTGGTCGAAGAATATTATCGGTGATTTTAATTGGAACGACGTGGCTGGTGCACTTAAAACTACGCAGAAGGGATTGGGTGGCACAAGTTATTCCTGCGGGGAAGGTTCATGGATGAATAAAAGTTATAAAAATCCGATGGATTGGCTAAAAGCATTTAAGGAGGCTTCGGAAGAGGGTGAGAAAATTGGTGAAGTCGTTGAGGGAGTAAAGGAAATGATACCAGAGAAAAAGGTTTACACCATAAAGCATATTATTTCAAATGCTTCTGGAATAACTACTATAAAAGAGTATACACATACTTCACGAGAAGAGTTACTAAAGAATAATCCTGGTGCAAAAAAAATTGATGATACTCACTATGAAATTAGATATAGGGAAACTAATAAGTAGGTGGCTGTATCCGATTGTTTTTTAGCAGCCTTATCAATAGTTCATCAGGAAAGATAGGGTATGAATACTTATCGAATAATTACTCAGTTGAGGGTGATTCTATTCGAATATTTGATAGGAATAGAGAATTGAGTCAAATTGTAAAAAGAGGATAATGGTAAGATTATTTAAAGATTAAGAATTCTAGATGGGATTAAATTCGAATCCATTACATTTGTTAATGGAAAGCTCTCAAAAAGCCTGTCCTTGGAAGAAGAAAGAGAGTCGAAACTTTCTCTATGTTCAGAAGAGCAGAATTGGTCTTTAGTTTAAGATTATTAAGGAATGAAAGTCAGTATATCAAATTAGGGTATGATGCAAATAAAAAAAAGGTAACAATACATGATACACATTATGAGATTAGTTATAGGAAGTAAGTGTCTGTTTCTAGGATTATTTTTTTTAAACAGCTGTACTAATAATCCGACAGAAAAGAAAGGTATGGACACTTATCGAATAATTACTCCATTTGAGGGTGATTCTATTCGAGTATTTGATAAGAACGGAAAACTGAGTCAAATTGTAAAAAAGAGTGATGATCGTAAGTTTATTGAAAGAATAAGAGTTGTAAATGGTATTGAATTCGAGTCCAGTACATTTGTCAATGGAAAACTTTCAAAAAACTGTTTCTTTGGAAAAAGAAAGAGAGTCCAAAACTTTCTGCCTTCAGGAGAACTCAATTGTTTATTAATTTGGGATGATAGAGGAAGATTATTGAGGGATGAAAGTCAGTATATCAAGTTGAGGTATAATGCAAATAAAAAAATGGTAACAATACTTGAAGGAAAGTATGAGGATTTTGATTCATTACTGTTGCTAGTTAATCCAGGTTCATTTAATATAAACAGGCAGAGTTTTTTTGAATGCCGAAAGTTGGGAATTCAGAGTGCTGTATCGAACCCGATAAGCATTGTTCTGAAAGACAGTGATTTTAAAAGTAATATCGTAACCTTTCATGTTATTTTTTATAAATGTTTGAATGGAAATTACACTGTTTCAAGTAAATACTTTCAAATAGAGAAAAATCAAGATTATTCTGGTTACAATGAAATGCCTATATGGTAATTAATATTCCTCTAGCTAGCACGAGCTCAAAGCTAGCGCGAGCATCTTGCTCGTGCTACAGGATGTATACATTAAATAAAAGCCTTGATAACGTAAAAATGTCAAGGCTTTTTAGGATATCGAGTGTTTACAAAGCCTCCGCTGCTAAAAGGTCAGACAAGTGTTTCAACTGATAAGCAGAAACGTATCGAAGGTTGACAAAAAAAGTCCGCTCACAATGTAAACGGACTTTCAGAAGGGGTGCATTCATTTTTGATTTCGTCAATCAATTTTGGCGAGACACTGTCATGCTGAGTGGCTTGCGCTGAGTCCGCCGCGGCGGAAAGCATCAGTGTTTTCCACCTTTTTTATGAAGGAATTCGAATTTACCGATCTTGATAAAGAATCCGGATTCGTTGTCTTCGCTTTCCTTTGCTCGTCTAAAGTCAATAACTGTGTTCAATCGTTTAGACAATTCGTTTGTAATTGGTTCAATCGGATTTGCTCCAAACGCGTAATCGTTATGTGTTGCGTTTTTTGCGTTTTCTTCTGAGTTATTGTTCTTCTCAGTTACGTGTGTTGCCAATTCCGGCTGATTTGGAAGAATTCCTCCGTTCTCGTTGGTAACTGATTTATTGTTTTCGTTTTGCGTTGGGGCGAATTGCAATTCGTCCTTACTGTTAGAAGCTATATTATCTTGCTTGGTCTGGTTAGTTGGAGCGAATTGTAATTCGCCCTTACGGTTTTTATTAGTCGAGACACGATGCTTCGCGTCTTTACCATCTGTATCTTTGATCAGATCCGGGTTATTATCCTTTTTGCCTGCAGAACTGTACTCACTAAACTGTGGCAGATCTGGCGTACCCACTTCAACTGAATTTAGTGAAAGGTAGCTTCCAATTCCGATTAGTAAGATTACCGATGCTGCTGCTGAAGAAATGCGTGCCCAAAGCGGGATGACCTTCGCATCCTGGTACAAATCGCTTTTGTGCAGGTATGCCACTTTTTCTTGTGGTAAGATTGTTTTTGCGTAAAGTGCTTTGTCTTTTAAGTATTCCGGATGAAGGTTCAACCAACGCTCCAATTCTGTTTTTTGATTTTCTGCTATCGTTCCTTCTAATTGTGCAATTAGGAAATACTCGACATTCTCTTTGGTGATTTGGAGACTGAGCGGCTCGCGCTGAGCGGAGTCGAAGTGAGTCGAAGTCTCATATTTCTTCAATAAAAGTTTATCAAACTCCGTAAGAGAAATCTCTTCTTCCTCCAGAATAGGGAATTCATCATCGCTGATTTGTAAATCAGGATTGGCATCTAAAAAAGCAAGAAAAGCTTTCTCCATTTCTTTAGAAAGTGTTCCTTCCAGGAAATCAAGATAAAAAGCCTCGTAATTTTCTCTTGTTATCATGCTACCAGTTCTATTGATTTTAAATAACCTTTCAACGTTTGTCTAGCCCTGAAAATGTAGACCTTCACTTGAGATTCATTCAACTTCGTTATCTCCGCTATTTCATCGTAAGCGTAACCTTCGTAATCTCGAAGCATAATCACAGTCTTTTGAATCTCAGGCAAACGATCTAAAGCTTCATTCAATATATCTTTTAAATCAAAATTCTCTTTCGGTTTGTCGCTTGGCATAACAGCTACGTTTTCCAAACTTCCAGATCTGTTTTCCTTTTTAATAACGTCGATCAATGTATGATACGCCGTAGTAAAAAGATAAGATTTTGCTTTTTCGATTGAGATCTCACTGTGTTTTTCCCAAACCTTTGCAAAAGTTTCCTGAACAACATCTTGCGAAAGCATACTATTTTTCAGGTGCTTAATGACGAAGCGATAAATCGCATCCGCATATAAATTCACACTTTCATTGTATTCTTTCGTAGTCATTGCTCAAGTAACTATTTCATTAGACTATCTCGATTGGATAAAGTTACAGCCAAATAAAACTTTTTTGAAAAAAAGTTTTATTTGGCAATTGAAAATGCACTTCGACTCCGCTCAGTGACCTTTTCAATTACCATTAATCAAGCTACTGTTAAATCTTCACGTAATGGCCGCTGAGTTTGATTATAGAGTAATGGTTGCTGAGCGGAGCCGAAGCGCCATTACACAAACATCATCTGTCTGCTCAACATCACCTTTCCAGCTGTTAAATTCAGATTGTAGAATTTCTTTAATCTCCGACATTGGAGCCGTGGAATTCGCGCCAATCAATTCTCTAAAGGGCGCATATTTGTATTTCTTTTCTTTTGGTCCGCCAAATTGATCTGCAAAGCCGTCGGAGAAAAGAACCAATAAGTCGCTTTCTTGAAGTGGTATTTCGTGTGTTTCGAAGAGAACTGCTGAATCAAATTGACCTATAGGTTGTTTATTGGGAGCAAATGCTAAAACTTCTTCTTTTCTATAAATCCAAAGAGGGTTGTTGGCTCCTGACCAGCTCAAAATCTTCGTTTCGTGATTGAAATTCGCAATAGAAATGTCCATTCCATCTTTTACCGATGCTTCATCTTTGGTAAAGGTGGCTACGACTTTTTCCCTTACCAAATCCAAAAGTTGACCTGTAGTCGCTGTTGGATGCTCTATTAGCGATTGATTCAATGAATTGATGCAAAGTACGCTGACCATTGCGACGGGAACACCATGTCCGGTACAATCGGCGACAGCAA
>CAMLET010000242.1 GCA_946479125.1 uncultured Flavobacteriales bacterium | reverse complement strand
CATTACCATTGAACTTCCGGTTGCCAGCATTGGGTCGGAAATAATTACCGTTTTTCCATCCAGAGAAGGAGCGGCCATATATTCTACATGAATATCAAAGTCTTCAGCCGTTGTATGTTTTCTGTATGCGGAGATAAAAGCACTTTCCGCACGATCGAAATAATTCAGTAATCCTTGGTGCAAGGGTAACCCAGCACGAAGAATGGTTGCCAAAACGGGTTGTCGTTTCAAAAAAGGAACGTCCGCAACTCCCAAAGGTGTATTCACCTCGCGAATCTGATATTCCAGTTTTTTACTGATCTCTAAAGCCATCACCTCACCAATCCGTTCTAAATTTCTACGAAAACGCATTGGGTCTTGCTGAATTTCAATATCTCTCAACTCGCCCAAAAAAGAGCAAAAGAGTGAATGCTGTAAACTTAGATTGTGTAACATAGTGTAAACTTTGAGGTCGCCGAATTGACGTTATACAAAGAAAGAGAAATTAATCAGATTTGAAAATGATTCCTGAAATGTTTACTCCAATTTTAACGCTTGTTGGATTTCTTGAAACTGGATGTCTAGAATCTGGACATTGTGCCCGTCTATTTTCTCAAAGTCTTTCCTCTTTCCTCTTTTGTCTTTAGTCTTAATAGTTAACTTTGTACTATGACACAGAAAGCTGGAAGTCGATCCAAAGTATTTGTTCGTTTACTTTCATTTGCAAAGCCTTATAAATGGCTCCTTGTATTTGCCTTTCTGGGAACGTTGAGCTTTGCACTGGTTGCTACGTATCGTCCAACGTTAATCGGACAAGTATTCCAAAAATATGTGATCGATGACAAAACCAGAAGTCATGAGCAATTTGCATTTTGGTTGCTTGTCATCAGTTCAATGCTGCTTTTGGAAGCGGTTTTACAGTTTACAAGTTCCTATTTTTCCAATCTTTTTGCCCAAAAGGTCATTCGCGACATGCGTGTGAAGGTGTTCACTCACCTTACGCAATTCAGAATGAAATACTTTGATAAAACACCGGTTGGAAATCTGGTAACGCGTGTTGTCTCTGATATCGAGGCTATTTCTGATGTGTTCTCATCCGGTTTGATCGAAATCTTTGGTCAATTGCTTATGCTGATTTTCATACTAACATATATGTTTATTCAGGATTGGTATTTGTCCATTTTATGTCTTGCACCAATTCCACTGCTCATTATTGCAACACGAATTTTCGCTAAAGCATTGCATAAGTCGTTTAAGCAGGAAAGCAGCGCTGTAGCAAAGTTAAATACCTTTATTCAGGAACGAATCACAGGAATGAGCATTGTTCAGTTGTTCAACCGTGAAAAGAAAGAAATGGAGGCGTTTGAAGAAGTGAATCGTCAACACAGAACGGCGCACATTAATGCAATTTGGGCGTATTCTGTTTTCTTTCCCGTAGTAGAAATATTAAGTTCACTTTCCATTGCTTTTCTCATCGTTTGGGTAGCAATGAAAACTGGAAATGTGAAGTTTGAGAATACGGCGGCATATTACGGACAAGTAACCACGTTCACGCTTTACATTCAAATGGTTTATCGTCCAATCCGACAAATGGCGGACAATTTCAATATTCTTCAACGCGGAATAGTGCGTGCTGAACGAGTACTCGAAGCAATAGATACAGTTGAACATCAGCAAGATGCCGGAAACGTTACCGATTGTAATTTCCAGGCTCCTATTACCTTGAAAGATGTGTCGTTTGCTTATGTAGATGAACAATGGGTTTTGAAAGATATTAATCTCACCATTCCTGAAGGAAAAATGGTGGCGTTTGTTGGTGCAACCGGTGCTGGAAAAACTTCGATCGTCAATTTGCTTGGTCGATTTTACGAATACCAAAAAGGTGAAATTCGAGTTGGTGATACCGAACTTCGTGAAATTGATCTGGAAGTACTTCGAAAAAACATTGCCATCGTTCTTCAGGATGTGTTTCTGTTTTCAGATTCCATTCACAACAATATTACTTTAGGAAACGAAGAAATTACCAGAGAACAAGTAATTGCTTCATCCAAAATTGTTGGAGCACACGATTTCATCGAAAAGCTTCCTGGTGGCTACGATTTTGTAGTAGGGGAGCGCGGTGGAATTTTATCTGTGGGACAGCGACAACTGCTTGCTTTCATTCGAGCGTATGTTTACAATCCACACATTTTGATTCTGGATGAAGCTACTTCGAGCGTCGACAGTGAATCGGAAGTAATGATTCAAAAAGCTACTCAAGAATTAACGAAAGGCAGAACATCCATTGTTATTGCTCACCGTTTATCGACCATAAAAGCTGCAGATACCATTGTTGTTTTAGATAAAGGACAAATCATGGAATCGGGCTCACACAACGAACTACTGCAACATAACGGCTACTACAAGCGATTATTTGACATGCAATTCAGTAAAGATGAATACAGTAGGACTTAAGATTGGAGGTGTTCCGGAACACTTCAACTTGCCATGGCGTTTAGCTATTGAAGAAGGAAATTTCAAGAAAGCAGGATTGGATCTGCATTGGTCAGACATGACTGGTGGAACAGGACAAATGATTCGCGGTTTGGAAACGGGTTCGTTGGACATTGCGGTGTTACTTACTGAAGGAATTACGAAAGCGATTCTGGAAGGTTTGGATGCTAAAATTCTTCAGGTTTATGTGGTTTCGCCTTTGCATTGGGGAATTCATGTTCCTACAAAATCTTCCATTCAGATAAACGATGATCTAAAGAACGGAACTTTTGCGATTTCACGTTATGGTTCAGGTTCACACTTGATGTCGTACGTAATGGCTGATCAGGAAAACTGGAAACTGGATCAGTTGAAGTTCAATGTTATCGGAGATATTTATGGTGGATTGTGGGCTTTGGAAAACAACGAAGCGCAAGCTTTTTTGTGGGAACGATTCACCACTTTTCCGTTTGTTGAACAAGGTAAATGCCGACATGTTGGTGATGTGGTAACTCCATGGCCGTGTTTTGTAATTGCGGCAAGAACAGAGATTATTGAAAAGCATGGCGATTTGCTAAAGGAAATGTGTTCCATTGTGAACCAACGAGCAGAGAAAGTGAAAACCGCAAAACATACTGCTGAAGTCATTTCATGGCGCTACAATCTGCGAATGGATCAGGTAAAACAATGGTTGTCGCAAACCGAATGGAATTACAATGGAATTGAATATCCGTTAGCCTTTGAGAAAACAACGCATTATCTGAAAAAACTAAACCTGCTTTCGGAAGAAAACGCTGAGAATTGGCGAGAGAAACTGTTTGTTTAGGAGTTACGAGTTACCAGTTACGAGTTATGAGTTGCGGATTTTCTGTCAGTTCGGGTTGCGGAATGTAATGGAGCACTATCGAGAACTACCAGATTTTTGGTTTGGTGACTGAGCGGAGTCGAAGTCACATCAATCCAAAACTCAATCCAACTCCCATCAGTATCGCAACCAGTTTCGATAAGTTGAATCGGTGATCTTCATTCGTTTCGAAAATGATGGTAGTGGAAATGTGTAGGAACATACCAACTACTACAGAAAGTAAAATTTCCATGTAGTGCGCTGCCGAATGTTGGTCGATAACGATTCCGCTGTACATTCCAAGTGGCGTCATTGCTCCGAAAACCAACAGCCAGAACCAAGCTTTGTTCAAGCTTATTTTCGACTTAATCAACAAGGTCATTAACGCAATTGCAACCGGGAATTGGTGCAGAATAATCCCGATCAAAAGTGAACTGTGATGATCGCCAACTACATTGTGATGAATATGTGTGTGCGCATCTGTTCCAGCCAGTGGAATTCCTTCAATAAATGAATGAACACTTAAGGAAAGCAACATCATGTACGGAACCTTATGGTCTTTGTGAACGTGAATGTGTCCATGCTCAATACCTCCTGAGAAATATTCTAAAAACAACTGAACAAGGAAACCAACTAAAATCCAGATTCCGGTTTGAAGTTCATTCGTTCTGTAAAGTTCGGGTAAGAAATGCGTGAAAGCAATTGCCAATAAAAATCCGCCGCTGAATGCGAGTGAAAGTTTAATGAATTTCTTCTGGCTCTTTTTTTCAAGAAGTTGAACAAGAAGTCCGCCTAAACAAACTGCACCAAGTAAATAAACCGTATTCAGAATTAAACTACTCATTTGTGCAGATTAAGATTAAACGATCCGACTGCTCAATGTCGAATTGGTCAAGTTGATAAGAGCCAAATTTCTCTTTGATAGCGAAACCAGCTTTTCCAAGTAGATCATGGAAGTTCTCGTAAGATAAAGCCTGAACTTTTTCCTGGAAGAAATAAGACTCGCCCTTATCTTCAAAAGCAATGGTTTTTACGATTCTTCCGTTGTTCACCTCTTTCTTAATATGGAAAGTAATTCCTTCTATAACCAATTCTTGTCGAGGCTTCAATTCACGAATAATTTTGTTGCAGTTCATGAAATCGATGACAAACAAACCGTTTTCATTCAAACCGTTGAAGACACTTTCAAAAACTTCAAGATTGTCTTCTAAGTCGCAGAAATAACCAATGCTCGTAAATAAATTGAAAACTGCATCGTATTTCTGTGGTAATGCATTGCGCATATCGTGGACAAAGAACTCAAGCTCTTTATCTGAATTTGCTTTCGCTTCTTCAATGCTGTTAGCGGATAAATCGCAACCACTTACGTTGAAACCAAGTCTATGAAGTACACGAGCATGTCTTCCAGCTCCACAAGCTAAATCAAGAATATGGGTTCTTGCCGGAATTTGGAGATGTGCACAGAGTTTTTCGATAAACGCCTCTGCCTCTTTATCGTCTCTGCTTTTGTACAGAATATGGTAGTAAGGCGAATTGAACCAACTCGCAAACCAATCCGACTTCTCGTTTAAATGCATCATTGTTGCAAATATAGAAAACAAAATCGAGTTACGAGTTATGGGCTCAGAGTTATGAGTTGATTGGATGTCCATAATTCGTAATTCATAACTCGTCACTTGTAAATCATCACTTATAACTCGTAACTAATAACTCGTATTTCACCACTCATAACTCATAACTCGCAATTCATCACTCGTGTTTTACCATCCACTCAAAAAAAAACACCATTGACGTAACTAGTTGAGTAGGTTTATTATATTTGCTTCACATTCCACAAAAAGAATGATAAAAAACGACATTTTTGAACTATACCAAACGATGGAAAGAGAGAACATTTTGCTCTCATTCAAAGGTGTAGTTACATCAGAATTACTTACCTCGGTTTTATCCATTATGGAGTCTAAAATGGACTACATGGAGGAATCGCCGAAGACCAAGAAGAAAGTTTTCAATGTTTTGGTGGAATGTCTTCAGAATCTATATCATCACATTGACGTTGAAGAGACGGAACGAAATATTGAACGTATTGAAGTAAAATCAGCCTTGTTCATGATTTCGAAGAAAGATGATAACTTTGTGATCCAAACCGGAAATTATATTGATGTTGAAAGCGCTGAAGACTTAGAGTCTAAGTTGGTTCAAATCAACGGAATGGATAAGGATGAATTGAAAAAGTTCTATCAGGATGTTCTCAATAATGGGAAAATGTCTGAAAAAGGAACTGCAGGAGATCGGAAGAGCGTCG
>CAMLET010000241.1 GCA_946479125.1 uncultured Flavobacteriales bacterium | reverse complement strand
GTTTGTGTCCTAAAGAAATACGACGGTTTTCACGATCGATTTCCAATACAACTACCTGCATTTCGTCACCAACCTTACAGAATTCAGATGGGTGCTTGATTTTTTTCTGCCAAGAAAGGTCAGAAATGTGAATCAAACCATCAACTCCTTCTTCCAATTCAACGAATACACCGAAGTTAGTGAAGTTACGAACTTTAGCATTGTGCTTAGTTCCAGCTGCATACTTAGCTTCGATTGCTGCCCATGGATCTGGCATCAATTGTTTGATACCTAAAGACATTTTACGCTCTTCACGATCCAAAGTCAAGATAACTGCCTCAACAGTATCACCAACTTGCATGAAATCCTGAGCTGAACGTAGGTGCTGAGACCATGACATTTCAGATACGTGGATCAAACCTTCTACACCTGGAGCAATCTCGATGAATGCACCGTAGTCAGCCAATACAACAACTTTTCCAGCGATTTTGTCACCAACTGCAAGGTTAGTATCCAAAGCATCCCATGGATGTGGTTGTAATTGTTTCAATCCAAGAGCAATACGCTTCTTATCATCGTCGAAATCTAAGATTACAACGTTTAATTTTTGATCCAATTCAACGATTTCTTCCGGGTGGTTAACACGTCCCCAAGATAGATCTGTAATGTGAATCAAACCGTCAACTCCACCTAGGTCAATGAACACACCGTAAGAAGTAATGTTTTTCACAGTACCTTCTAATACTTGTCCTTTCTCTAAACCAGAGATGATTTGTTTCTTTTGTTCTTCTAGTTCTGCTTCGATCAATGCTTTGTGAGAAACAACTACGTTTCTGAACTCTTGATTAATCTTAACAACTTTGAATTCCATGTTCTTACCAACGTAAACATCGTAATCACGGATAGGCTTAACGTCAATTTGAGAACCTGGCAAGAACGCCTCAATTCCAAATACGTCAACGATCAAACCACCTTTAGTACGACACTTCACGTAACCAGTGATGATTTCACCTGTACGTAATACGTCATTCACACGGATCCATGCTTTGTGCATACGAGCTGTGCGGTGAGAAACAACTAACTGTCCTGTTTTGTCTTCCTGACATTCAACGAAAACGTCTACTTTGTCACCAACTTTAAGTTCAGTATTGTAACGGAATTCAGAAGCAGCAACAACACCTTCAGATTTGTATCCGATGTTGATGATAACTTCTTTCTTAGATACAGAGATAACTGTACCCTCGATAACTTCTTTCTCATTGATAGAAGTCAAGGTTTTACCGTACGTGTCTGATAACTCAGAACGTTGTACTAATGTATAACCGTCTAACGCTAACGCGTCCCAATCAAAATCCGCAGAACCCTGCGTGCTAATTTGTTTTGCCATTTGGCTTTTAATACTTGTATTTCAACTTGTTCCGCGCAAATTGAAAGCTGTTTAAACTGAACTGCTAAAGCGGAAATCGCAGTTTTTCTCAAAATGAGGTTGCAAAGATAGGTCTATTTTCTCGGTTTCCAAACAGTTAGAATGTAAATTTGTTCGTGGAATGACTGTTTTTAAGGTTTATTTAATTTTGAAACAGCTTTTTGTATTATTGCCGGAAAATTGAATTTATGAAAGCTCTTCGCATTTTCTTTATTATATATCTCTTTGCAAGTGTTGTTTTTGCTTTTTCGGCTGTTTTTGTTCCATTTAGTCCTGGACCTGAAGTTGCGAATTTCCTTGCGGGTAGAGATGGGAAATACGAAGTGCTTCCAGCGGTTGGTTTAATCCTGGTAATGGTTTTGGTTCCGGTTGCAGTGATCCTGTTCTTAATCAGTAAAGTTGTTGTGCGTAGAGCAGAACAAAAACAAGGACTTTTGGATCAAAGTTCATTGATCATAAAACGACACAAAACGCTTTACAATGGAATGTACGGGATTAACATTTATATCAATGATAAAAAACATGGAGCTATAATGATTGGGAAACCAATGCAGATTGGACTTCCGTTAGGTGAAAATACGGTATACGCTGAAGCAATGGGACAGAAGACAGAAGTTGTTACGGTTAATTTATTGGATGAATTGAAACCTGAATTGCTTGTTGGTTATGATCTTGTTGATGGAAAACAAGTGCTTTTCCTTAAGGCGAATTAAGGAAACTGAAAATCTCAAATTTAATTGCTGACGTAAGTCCAACATGATAAAGTTTATTGCGTATTTGATTGTTGGATGGATGAGCGTTGGAACTTTTGCTTTTGGTCAAAACTTATTGTCTGGTCCTGTTCTTCGTTCCAATTCTTATTTCCATTACGAGAATGATCTATTTGCCAGAACGGATAGGTATTATACGCAGGGAATTGATCTGGGATTTTCTCATTTCATAAGTACAGAACCTCAATCTAAAGAGTTGAAACGTTTTGAATTTTCTCAGGAAGTATTCACTCCTTCAACCATTAAGTCTGATTCTTTATTGGTAAATGATCGTCCGTATGCCGCAACTTTAGCATTCAAATACGAACAAGGTATTCTTCCGGCAGAAGGATTCTCTTACTTATTTGGAGGTGAAATAGGAGTGATTGGTCCAATTGCGGGTGGACAACAAATGCAAACGGGAATTCATAAAGCAACGAATAACTTTCTTCCGCTTGGTTGGCAGCACCAGATCAATAATGGCTTGATTGCAGACGTTTATGGAAAAGTGGAAAAACCGTTGATTCAAGTTGATAGCCTTTTTCAATTCATTGGTGGTATTTCTGCCCGATTAGGGACGCTTCAAACAAATGTAACGCCTTCATTTTCATTGGTGTTTGGAAATCGTGAAACGGGTAAGATCAACTTGTTCTTCGAGAATTCATTTTGTGCAATTGGCTACGATGGAACACTGCAAGGTTCGCTAGTAAGTTCAAAAAACGAATATGTATTGCGTTCAAATGAAGTTAAGCATTTTGTTTTCAAAAGTGAACTTTCTCTGCTTTTCAGAATTCGTAGGTTCGGATTGCTATTCAATTATTCGCTTCAAAGTAAAACATTCGCTTATCAGCTTTCTCCTTTTCACGCTTGGGGAGGAGTGAGATTGATTTACACTTACTAGGGCAATATTTTGAAAGTACCCAAATCGTCACCAATCAGATTGTTGATCAATTCAATACAAGTGATCTTATAAGGTGATTCATCTATTTTGAAGTTCAGCGTATCGCCTTGATGAATAGATTGTTCAAATACCGAAACTGAATCCTTATTGATCGTTAACCAGGCTTGTCCACCGGTGATATCACCAATTCCAATATCTACCTTTCCATTTTCGCTGGGAATATCTTTTGTTTGTCGTTGAAGCAACTGGAATTCATAAGGAGCATTGTTTTCAAACTTGATGGTTGTTTTTGCTTTCATCATATCTCCGCAAGAGATGAGCATCACAGGAGCTAGAATCAGTAGTAAGTATTTCATGCAATGTTGTTTCTACTAAAATAACGGAATTTTGTATTTCAGGATACGGTAAATTTTAAATAAGTGCGCAGGATTACAAATCCTCCGCAGCTTAGGGAAGGTAACCGAGTCCGCCGCGGCGGAAGGTTATTTGTTCAAACTACCCACGTAGTCATGTGCTTCCTGAGCGAATTTTGACCAATGTTCTTTGTATTGATACGGAACTTGAATCCACTCTTTCATTGGTCTTCCTTTTCCGGATGGATCAAACAAAATACTGCCATCAAAACTCATTGCTTCATCGTGTAATTCTCCCTGAAGTTTAAAAACCATGCATTGCTGAAAGAAACATACAAAAGGTTTTCCGCCAATCTTGAAACATTCTTTTCCAAACAGATTCCCCTTCACTGCTCCGTTTATATTCGAGCCAATTTCGTTAAAAAGTTCTTGTTCCACTTGTATTGAGTTTATCGAAGTATATTCCTAAAAATCCGCATTTTTTCAGTTCATACCTACTTTGCGGTATTGTTTAGATTGATTCTTAATAATAGTTTTGCGCCTGCCTATGCCGTCAGGCAGGCCCGCATTCCAATAAAGGCATGACGAAATTTTGAATAATGTACATTTTGGCATTTTTACTGATGATTGTTGCGACTTACGTACTGTACTTACGTTCGGACAAAACAACGCATGAACATTTTTCCTGGGAGAAGAAAGGAAAAGTGGGTAGAAAAACGCTTTCTATAATTTCAATTGTTCTTTTTACCTCTTCAGCAGTTGTATTTTACTTAAAAGCAGGACTTATAGGTGGTTTCTGCTACGGAATGATTGCATTTTTCTCCATTGCTTCTGTGTTGGTACTAATTCGTCCGTTGATGACAGCGGAAAAATCCAAAGTTCATGCCCGCAAATAAAAAGTACCTTTCTTCTGGTTGGCAGCAGACTGTAAAGTTTCTGACGGCTTTCATTGGTGGATTATTGATCACTTCTGCTTTTTTTGCCTGCCTGAGTTATTGGATTCCGAATCATAGAACCGCTGTAGTGACCTCCGTTTTTGGATTCTTCCCTGTGTGGCTGGTGTTGATGTTCATTCCTTATTTATTTCAAAAGGCCTGGAAAGGATTGGCACTTTACGGAGTTCTCTTTTTTCTGCTGTTAGTATTGACCTTGATCGGTAAATCCCTTTATCCAATTGTTCTAAAGTAATGAGCAACAAAAGAAACTACAATATATTTTTTCATCTTCACACGGTTAGTGGAATTACTATCACTGTTGGACTTTTCGTTATTTTCTTTGCTGGAGCATTCACTTTATTTAGAGAAGAGATTGGGGAATGGGAAAACAGCGGAAAGAAAGCAGAAATTGTAAACGAGCATTCGGAACCGCAAACAATGATTGACTACAACGAAATGATTCTCGGGGTGGAAAAACAAGTTCCAAATGCCTACGGACGCGAAGTTTATGGAAGATTGGAACTGAATTCCGGGAATTATTCATTTTATGTTTCTGAAACAGCAGATACCACTTTTGATAAGAAGAAAAACAAGGATTATCGATTATTGCAGAATTCAAAAACCGGAGCTTTAGAATCTGAAACAGAGAATTACAGTTTCGGAGAATTGCTTTATTGGCTTCATTTCTATTATCAACTTGATAGAATAGGATATTATATTTCAGGTTTTGTAGCTTTCTTTTTCTTCTTTGCCATAATTACAGGGGTTATTGTTCATTGGAAGAAGATGTTCAGCAGTTTCTTTGTTTTCCGACCAAAACAGAAAATGAAAACCATTTGGACAGATGCACACACTGCTCTTGGATTCATTGGCTTACCGTTTCAATTCATATATGCGCTTACCGGTGCAATGTTCGGTTTGGGAATTTTGGTCGCCATTTCAAACGGTTACTGGGTTTACAATGGCGATAACGAAAAAATGTATTCCGACGTAATGGAGCAAGGTCAAGCTTGTGATTTGGAAAAGAAGTCGACAGTAACGGTTAATTACAACGAACTGGCTCAGAAAGCGGAGACGAGATGGAAGAATTTTGAAGTTCACGGTTTTCACATTACCAATTATGGAAGTTCATCTATGCAAATTGAGTTTTGGGGCGAAGAGCATATCAGTTCGCGTTTTCTTGGCGAAGGAAAAGTTTTGTATGATGTTAGCGGAAAAGAAATTTCGTCTCAAAAGCCGGGTGAACTGAGTTACTACGATGGTGTTTGGAGTTCGGTTCGACGTTTACATTATGCCCAGTTTGGAAAAATTGGTTCCATTGGAG
>CAMLET010000240.1 GCA_946479125.1 uncultured Flavobacteriales bacterium | reverse complement strand
CAACCGGATGGCGGTGTTTACACTTCCGCCTGAAATGTTCGGTTTCTTTAAAGAAAATCTGGAATTCATCACCGAGCACGCTGTAGATCCAGACAAACGCAGATACGCAGTTGAAGGTGAAGCTCAACGTCATTACATTGATATTGATCATTACGGTGAACATGCTTTTGACAGTGTTCCAAGAAGATGGGATGATGCCATTGCAAAATATACAGAAGACACATTACAAGCCTACGGAATTGTCCCATGGCATATTCAGTTAATGAAGATCAGACTTCAAAAGGCCTTTGAGTCGAAGAATATTGATCTAATACTGAAATACGCTTCCGAAATCGGTCATTACATTGGCGATTCACACGTTCCTTTACACACAACCGAAAATTACAACGGTCAACTTACCGGACAACGCGGAATTCATGGTCTTTGGGAAAGTAGAATTGTAGAATTGAGTGCTGAAGATTATGACTATTTCGTTGGCAAATCGGCGTACGTACCAAAAGTGCTTGACTTTGCCTGGGATGCAGTTGAAGAATCGAATGCAGCGGTTGATTCTGTTCTGAGTTTTGAAAAATTATTGACAGATTCACTTTCATCAGACATCAAATACACCTACGAACAGCGCGGTCAAGTATTGATTCAAACCTACTCCAAAGAATTTTGTGATGCTTATCAGGGAATGATGAACGGAATGGTGGAACGAAGAATGCGACAAGCCATTATTGCCGTTGGTTCTATTTGGTATACAGCTTGGGTTGATGCTGGTCAGCCGGATTTGAATACACTAACAAATACTCCACCTTCTCCCGAATTAATGAAGGAACTTCAGGAACTGGAAGAAATGTATCAGCATTCCGAGCATAAAGGAACCATCTGCGACTAGGCAAGGTGATCGAGCATAGTCGAGATGCTTTGCGGTTCAAAAATCGATCGTCCTCTAATTCTCTATGTTAATTTTAAAACACTAATCATGTTTGATTGTGAAAAATAAATTTTGCAGTTAAAAAATTAATCCTACATTTGCTTCGAAATGAAAATGTCAAACAACTTCTTTAGCTATTATTTCTTCTGGACTCGGATCGAGGCCCTGGACTAATATTGCGTAAAAAGAAGTACGAAATAATACGAATCCCGGGTCTTACGATCCGGGATTTTTTTTTGATGTAAAATGAAGAACAAACAACAAATCGCCATTCAGGGAATTCAAGGTTGCTTTCACCAGCAAGCCGCTCAAGACTATTTCAAGTCGGAGTTAAATTTCATTGAATGTCTGAATTTCAGAGAGCTGTGTGAACAGTTGAAGAATGGTACTGCTGATTATGCAGTGATGGCCATTGAGAACACAATTGCAGGAAGTATTCTGCAAAACTATGCTCTGCTTCAGGAATATCGATTTTTTGTTTGTGGTGAAATCTATTTGCCTATCAAAATGAATTTGCTTGCGCTTCAAGGAACCAAACTGAAAGAAATTCATTCTGTTTCTTCGCACCACATGGCATTGAAACAATGCGAACATTTTCTTCAAGATCTGGATGAAGTTTCAACCATTGAAATGGAAGACACTGCACTTGCTGCAAAAAATATTCAGGAAAAGCAGTTGATTGGACATGCTGCCATTGCCAATTCATTGAGTGCAGAATTGTACGATTTGGAAGTTTTAGCTGAAGGAATTGAAACGAACAAAGCCAATTTCACGCGATTTCTGATTCTAAGTAAATCAGAGATCCAGAACGAAAAAGCAAACAAGGCTTCACTATTTCTGGAATTAAAACACGAAACCGGTTCTTTGGTAGATGTTCTGAATGTTTTCAAGCAAAATGAATTGAACTTGACGAAGATTCAGTCGATTCCAATTCTTGGGAAACCTTACGAATACTCTTTCCATATCGATATGGAATGGAAACAACGAACTCAATTTGAAACAGCTATCAGCGAGGTTGAAAATCTGATTCAACAACTTTCAGTACTTGGTATTTACGAAAAATCTTCTTGGAATGGAATTGCTCAAAACTAAAACAATCATTGCACCTGCAAACAGATTGGCGAAGGTTGAGGAATACTACTTCTCAACGAAACTGGCTGAAATTGCTGAATTGAATAAAGCTGGAAAGCAAATCATCAATTTGGGAATTGGAAGTCCGGATTTAGCTCCTTCCGAAGCTACAATTCAGCGTTTGCAAGAAGTTGCTGCAAATCCTAAAAGTCACGGTTACCAGAGTTACAAAGGAACTCCCGCGTTTCGAACTGCGATTTCAAACTGGATGCACCGTACGTTCAATGCTGAAGTAAATCCAGACTCTGAGATTCTGCCCCTAATGGGTTCCAAAGAAGGAATCATGCACATTTCCATGGCTTTTTTGAATCCTGGAGATGAAGTTCTGATTCCTAATCCTGGTTATCCGACTTACTCTTCGGTTACTAATCTGGTTGGAGGAAAATGCCGTTTCTATTCAGTAAACAACCAAAATGAATTAGCTATAAATTTCGAAGCTCTGGAGAAAACTGATCTATCCAAAGTAAAGATCATGTGGGTAAATTTTCCGCACATGCCGACCGGAATAAAAGGAAGTTTTGAATTGCTCGAACGACTAATTGAATTTGCGCATAAACATCATATTCTCGTAGTAAACGATAATCCATACAGTTTAATTCTGAATGATGAACCAATTTCAATTCTTAGCATTCCTGGAGCGAAAGAAGTCGCAATTGAATTGAATTCCTTGAGTAAGTCACACAACATGGCTGGTTGGCGAATTGGCTGGATTGCAGGAAACGAAGATCTTCTCGCTACCATTTTGAAAGTAAAAAGCAATATGGATTCTGGAATGTTTCTCGGTTTACAGGAAGCGGCAATTGAAGCGCTTAAAAACGATTCTTCATGGCACAATGAGCAAAATAACATTTACTCCGAAAGAAAAAAAATTGCACTAGAAATCATGAATGAATTGAATTGTACAGTATTAGATAATCAAGTTGGAATGTTTGTTTGGGGAAGAATTCCAGTAGGCATTTCAGTGGAAAATCTTATCGATGATTTACTATACGAAGCCAATGTTTTCATTACACCCGGATTCATTTTCGGAACCGAAGGAAATCACCACATTCGAATTTCTTTGTGTTCGAACATCGAAACTTTGACAAATGCATTAAACCGAATTAAAGAATGGACACTTCGATAAACTCAGAATACAACTCTCAAATGAAAGTAGGCATAATCGGACTTGGGCTTATTGGCGGATCTTTAGCTATTTCTCTCCGAAAAAACGGCTTTTCATCACAGATCTTTTCTTCCTTTTTTAGCGAAGAAGAATCAAAAATTGCATTGGAAAAAGGTTTGGTAAATGCTGTACTTGCCTTCGAAGAAATTTGCAGTACTTGTGATATAATAATTCTTGCAACTCCGGTGAAAAGCATTCAAAAAATGCTTCCAAAAGTTCTGGATCTTATACCTGATCATGCCGTTGTAACAGATGTAGGATCTACCAAAAAAACAATCTGTGAAACCGTTTCTATGCATCCGAAACGTGACCAGTTTGTAGCAGCTCATCCAATTGCAGGAACAGAAAATAGCGGTCCAAATGCCGCAGTTGACGGATTATTTAACGGAAAGTTGAATATCATTTGCGAAGCTGAGAAATCTGACAAGTTAGCCCTAAATAATGTGGTGGAACTCTTTGAATCTGTTGGAATGCATACTACCTTTAGAGATGCCGACGAACATGACAGACAGTTGGCATACGTGAGTCATTTGTCACACGTTTCCTCTTTTATGCTTGGATTAACAGTATTGAATATGGAAAAAAATGAAGAGAATATCTTCAACTTGGCAGGTTCAGGTTTCGAATCTACCGTTCGCTTAGCAAAGAGTTCTCCCGAAATGTGGAGCTCCATATTTGCTCAAAACAAATCCAATATTCTTGATGCTCTTGGAAGTTATATTGAAAATCTGAATGCATTTTATCAGCTGATAGAAAAGGACAAAACGACGGAAACAAAAGAATTAATGATTGCGGCAAATGAGGTTCGCAGAATACTGAAATAGAAAATGGAAATAAATCTAAATATCACAAAATTCGAAGATTGGGTAAGTCCAACTGTCGATAATGTATTGATCAGCGGCCCTTGCAGCGCTGAAAGTGAAGAACAAATGCTGGCAACAGCAAACGAAATAGTTAAAGCTTTTCCGAATAATATTTTCCGTGCTGGAATCTGGAAACCACGAACACGACCAAATGCTTTTGAAGGTGTTGGAAGTATCGGTTTGGAATGGATGAAAACGGTAAAACAAGAAACAGGAATGCGAACCGCGACAGAAGTAGCGAACGCAAAACACGTTGAAGAATGTTTAAAAGCGGGAATCGATGTACTTTGGGTTGGAGCTCGTACAACTGTGAATCCGTTTTCTGTGCAGGAAATCGCTGATGCGCTTAAAGGAGTTGACATTCCAGTTTTGGTAAAAAACCCTGTAAATCCGGATTTGCAATTGTGGATTGGTGCTTTGGAGCGTTTGAATCAAGCGGGAATTACAAAAATTGGAGCCATTCACCGTGGCTGTTCTTCAACCGTGAAAAGTAAATACAGAAATGCTCCAAACTGGAACATGGCTATAGAGTTGATGCGTTTGATTCCGAATCTTCCAGTGATTTGTGATCCAAGTCATATTGGTGGACGAAGAGATCTGATCGAACCACTTTCTCAAAAAGCAATGGATTTAGAAATGCGTGGTTTGATGATAGAAACGCATATCAATCCGGCAGTAGCATTGAGTGATGCAGCGCAGCAAGTAACTCCAGAATCACTAATTGCAATGATTCATCGTTTGGAATTGCGCTCACTTCACGCCAAAGCTGCTCCTGCAGAAAAACAACTGGTAATGCTTAGAAAGCAAATCGACAAAGCAGACGATAAACTGTTGAGATTGCTTGCTGAGAGAAGAGATATTATTGAGAAGATCGGTGAATTCAAGCGAGATAATAACCTTACAGTTCTGCAGCTGAATCGTTGGGACGAAGTACTGAAAAAGCGATTAAGTCAGGCAGAAGAATTGAATTTGAATCCAGTTTTCATTGAGAAATTTCTAACTGCAATGCATGAGGAATCGATTGCTATTCAGGTCAAAATCCTAAACAAGGCCTCAGAACAAGTATAGGTTGGATCGACCAGCCGATCACTTTCCCTCAAAGACACAAATATTGTGCGCTTAACGGACGCCCTCTTAATTTGCGAGTCCGTTAGGCGAGCCAACGACGAAGTCGTATTTGCGCATTTGTGGGAAAAGAACTAAATCTTCAGTAAGAAAGTGTAAATGGTATTAAGTCCATATATGTATCTTTGCCAAAATTTTTTTAAATGAAAGTAGACGTAAACACAGTTGTTACCCTGAATTACTCATTGAGCGACAACGAGACAAAAGAGCATATCGAAGCTACATCAAATGATCGTCCAATGCAGTTTTTATACGGTGTTGAGCGTTTATTACCAACTTTCGAAGAGGAAATTCATGGATTGTCCGCTGGTGAAACAGCAACTTTTTCTGTGAAAAGTGAAGATGCATACGGTGTTCACGCTCCAGAGAAAATTGTTCCAATTCCATTGAATGTATTTCAAGATGAAACAGGAAAAATCAACGAAGAAATTATCAAAGTTGGTGCATTGTTGCCAATGTCGGATA
>CAMLET010000239.1 GCA_946479125.1 uncultured Flavobacteriales bacterium | reverse complement strand
ATCGTTAAACGATTTTCTAAAAATGTTAGGCACTCCACGCGAAGAGACCTGGGAAGAACGCATCTTAAGCAGAACAATTCACCAGGACGGAAACATTGCCGTAGCATGGCTTCCCTATGAATTTTACTTTGAAGGTAAATACAGCCATGAAGGAGTGAATTTGATTCAATTCGCAAAAGAGGATGGCGAATGGGTAATGATATCTATTGTTGATACAAGGAAAATCGGGAAGTAATTGATAGCACGTCATTTTGAGTGATTCTTCCGATAGGAAGAATTGTATCGAGAACAAGTGCGTCACAAAATGTTCAATTTCTATTTCATTTAACTTTTTTTTAACCGCTAAAGAATTCTCATTAGTTAACTTTGTAAACTATTAACAGGGTAACTATATGGATTTTCCTCTTGGCCGCATGTTCAGCTTTCTCACCAAACAATACATTGGTGTAATGGCTATGAGCATGAAAGACACACCTATTGAACGATATTACTTTCCTCTTTACTTAGTAGGACAAAACTCCGGAAAGATCAGTCAGCAGGAATTGGCAGATAAACTTCTAATGGATAAGGTTTCACTGGTCCGCATTCTGGATGTTCTGATGAAGGACGGTTGGATCATTCGCGAAGTGAACCCAAAAGACCGACGTCAACATTTATTAAGTGTTACTAAGAAAGCGCAACCGTGGATCCAAAAAATTGAAGAAAATCTTCAGTTAACCAACGATCATTTTCTATCGTTTTTACCCGAAAATCAACGTGATCAGTTAGTCCCTATGTTACAGCAGCTCATCACTTCCACCAAAGAATTACCTATTGAAGAAATTGAACTTTATTACAACAGAGCAAATGAGAATCAAGATAAATAAGTCGATATTACTAATTGGATTAGTTGGACTAACAGCAGCGTGTGGCTCTAAAGAAGAAGAAGCAAAGAAATCCAGTGGTCCACCACCGACTATGACTGTCGAAGTGGTTGAATTGAAAGCTGCAGAAATTGCAAATGTCATTTCTGTTCCCGGTTCCGTAATTCCGGGAGAACAGGTGGATATTTTCAGTGAAGTTTCAGGTAGAATTGAGCGTATCAATTTCAAAGAAGGTCAAACAGTAACAAAAGGTGCAGTTTTGATTCAGGTTGATACAGATATTCTCAAAGCACAACGCGGAGAATTGACTGTGAACCTGAAACTGGCACAGAAAGACGAAGCACGCAAGAAACTACTTCTGAATGCGAAAGGAATCAGTGCTGAAGAATACGAGAAATCCGAATCACAATTGGAAAACATTAAAGCACAGATCGATTTGATCAACGTTCAAATTTCCAAAGCAACTGTTCGCGCTCCGTTTAGTGGAAGAATTGGTTTACGTCAGGTGAGCGTTGGAGCATTCATCTCTCCTACTACGCTTATTTCAACATTGGTTCAGGAAAATCCGGTGAAAATTGAATTCTCCGTTGCCGAACGTTATGCTTCAAATGTGAAAACCGGACAAACCATCAATTTCCGTACACAAAGCGGAACAGAGAAATACACAGCGAAAGTTTATGCATTCCAACCCAAAGTAGACGAAGGAACTCGAATGCTGAAAGTAAGAGCCGAAATGAAGAACAATGGAAAATTGATTCCCGGAATTTTCGTTGCTATTGACTACGATTTGGGATTTGAGCAAAATGCCTTTCTGGTTCCGGCCGAAAGTGTAATTCCTATTCTAAACGGACAAAAAGTATACGTTGTAAGAAACGGAATTGTGGTTGAAGTTCCAGTAGAAATTGGGGTTCGAACTGCTGATGACGTTCAGATCATAGGAGAATTGGAAAACGGTGACAAAGTATTGATTTCTGGTTTGCTTGCTGTAAAAGCTGGTGTTCCGGTAAAAACAAAATTGGTTAAGTAATGAATTTACCTTCACTAAGTATAAACAGACCCGTTCTTTCAACCGTACTTTCCATATTGGTTGTCATTTTCGGGATCATTGGATTTTCGTTCCTTGGTGTGCGGGAATTTCCATCTGTCGATCCACCGATCATTACAGTAACAACCAACTATGGGGGTGCGAATGCCGAAGTTATCGAATCGCAGATTACCGAACCGTTGGAAGAATCCATTAACGGAGTAGCCGGAATTCAAACACTGAGTTCAACCAGTTCAGATGGACGAAGTACGATTGTGGTAGAATTTGATTTGAGCGTAGACCTCGATGCCGCAGCAAATGATGTTCGTGACAAAGTTTCGGCAGCAGTTCGAAACCTGCCACAAGATGCCGACCCTCCAATTGTTGTAAAATCAGATGCCAATGCCGAATTCATTTTCTCTTTAACGGTTCAGTCGGATAAGCGAAACCTGCTTCAGTTGACACAACTCGGAAACGACATGTTCAAAGAGCGTTTCCAAACCGTAAAAGGTGTGAGTAACGTTACCATTTGGGGAGAGAAGAAGTATTCCATGAAGTTGAATCTCGATCCAGAGAAAATGGCGGGATACAACCTCACTGCGTTGGACATCCAACAAGCGCTTCTTGGACAAAATGTAGAATTACCTTCTGGTAGAATTGAAGGAAATACGGTTGAGATGACGATCAGAACATTTGGTCGACTGACAACTGAAGAAGACTTCAACAACATGGTGGTGGCCAGAAACGAAAACGAGATCGTTCGACTGAAAGACGTTGGTGCCGCAATGCTGGCTCCTGAAAATGAACGTACATTACTTCGCGGGAATCACGGAACTCCAATGATCGGAATCGCGGTAATGCCGCAACCGGGAGCGAATTATATTGAGATCGTTAATGAGCTTTACAAGAAGATCGATCAGATCAAAAAAGAACTTCCAAAAGATGTGAAGCTGGGAGTTGCACTTGATACGACCAAGAACATTAAAAAAGCGATCACCGAAGTGGAAGAAACCATTCTACTTGCCTTTGGTTTGGTTGTACTTATCATCTTCCTTTTCCTTCGCGACTGGAGAACGACACTTATCCCAATTATCGCCATTCCAATTTCATTGATAGGAACATTCTTCCTGATGTATGTTTCAGGCTTCTCAATCAACTTGCTGACACTTTTAGGAATCGTTCTTTCTACCGGATTGGTAGTTGATGACGCCATTGTAGTAATGGAAAACATTTACGTTCGCATTGAGAAAGGTCAAAATCCGAAAGAAGCTGCACATGAAGGTTCGAAAGAGATTCTTTTCGCCATTATATCTACAACCATTACACTTGCCTGTGTATTCATCCCGGTAATGTTCATTGAAGGTTTAACGGGTCGATTATTCCGTGAATTTGGAGTTGTTGTTGCTGGTTCGGTTGTGATCTCAGCATTCATTTCGTTGACGCTGACACCAATGATGAGTTCACGTATTCTCAGAAAAAGAGAAAAGCATTCACGCTTTTACAAACTAACGGAAAAGTGGCTTGATGGTTTAATGAGCGGTTACCGAAATAACCTGACCAAATTCATGAAACGTCCGTGGACGGCATTCATCATTATGATAGTAACTGCTGTAATTCTATTTTTAACCGGTAGAACTCTTCAAGACGAATTGGCTCCAATGGAAGACAAAGGTCGTTTCCAGATCATGTTCAATGCTCCTGAAGGAACGTCCTACGATAGAATGGATCAACACCAGCGCGAAGCGATCGCCTTAGTTGATACCATGGCAGAGAAAGACAACCTAATTGCAGTTACTTCTCCCGGATTCGGTGGTTCCGTTTCTGTGAACCGTGGATTTATACGTCTGAATCTGGTTCCAAAAGAAGAGCGAACACGTTCACAGCAGGAAATTGCAGATGCGTTAATGATCGAATTTGCGAAACACAACTTTGTAAGAACGAATATCATTCAGGAACAAACCATTGGTGGTGGACGAAATGCAGGAATGGCGGTTCAATACGTACTTCAGGCGCCCGATTTTGCAAGTATGAAGAAAATTCTTCCTGAATTCTTTGCAGCGGCAAGTGCCGACCCAACATTCAAAATGGTGGATGTGGATCTGAAATTCAATAAACCCGAATTACAAGTAGTGATCGACAGAGACAAAGCGGCCTTGCTTGGTGTAGACGAAATGGACATTGCACAAACCATGCAGATGTATTTTTCGGGACAACGTTATGGATATTACATTCAGGATGGAAAGCAATATCAGGTAATTGGTCAGGCTTTCCGCGATAAACGAAATGATCCTTCAGATTTGGCGGGAATCAATGTTCGAAACGACAAAGGAGAAATGATTCCATTGGAAAACGTGGTGATATTGAAGAACGAATCTTCTTCACCTACCTTGTACCGATATAACAGATTTGTTTCAGCAACTGTTTCAGCAACACCAAATGATGGAAAGACCGTTGGCGACGGAATTGATGCCATGGATAAAATCGCAGAAAAAGTACTTCCAGAGAGTTTCTCGCACAGTCTTGCCGGAACCTCAAAAGAGTTTTCCCAAAGTGGTAGCAGTTTGTGGTTCGCGTTCATCCTTGCGTTAGTTTTGGTTTACCTTATTCTGGCGGCACAATTCGAAAGTTTCAGCGACCCGCTTACAATTATCTCAACGGTTCTTTTAGCTTTGGCTGGAGCCGTACTTTCACTTTGGCTTACGGACCAAACCCTGAACATTTTCTCCAAGATCGGAATCATTGTATTGATTGGTCTGGTAACCAAAAACGGAATTCTCATCGTAGAATTTGCCAATCAGCGGAAAGAAGAAGGTTTAAGTATCAGAGATGCTATCATTGATGCTGCCGCTTCCCGTTTCCGACCAATTTTGATGACTACTTTGGCAACGGTTCTCGGAGCATTACCAATTGCACTGGCTTTGGGTGGCGCATCTACCAGTAGAATGTCAATGGGAATTACCATCGTTGGCGGATTACTATTCTCGCTTGTACTTACCTTGTACATGATTCCGGGCATCTACATTTACCTTACTTCAAAGAAGAGAAAAGCATGAAAACGCTCCTAGTAATAATACTTTGTATTTCTGTCGGTCAGTTGAATGCTCAGGGCGTTTTGACCTTTGAACAAGCTGTTCAGAATACATTGGCGAACAATTTCGACATTCGCATTGAACGCAACAACGCACAGCAGATTGCGAATAACAACAATGCAGGAACTGCTGGTTATCTGCCAACTGTTAGTGTCAATGCCGATCAGTTCTTCGGTTCAACGAACACACGTCAGGAGTTCTATTCCGGGCAGATCAACGAGAAGAATGGTGCAAAGAATCAATCGTTAACGGCAATTTTGCGTTTGGATTGGACTATTTTTGACGGCTTCACCATGTTTGCAACAGATAAACGCTTGCAATTACAGGAAGATCAAAGCACACTTCAGGTTCAGGCGCAAATGGAAATGAAACTGTATCAAACCGCGGTTTTGTATTACTCCATCGTGTTTCAGAAACGAATGAACTCGGTTTATCAGGATGCATTGGAGCTTTCGAAAGAACGCTACAGAATTGTAGAGCTGAAAGCAACAAACGGTTCAATGAGCGAGTTGGATCTGCTCCAAACGCGGTTAGACATGAATACCGATAGTTCGAATCTGATTGCACACAACAAAACTATTCGCGATCTAAAAACCGAATTGGCAGCAGTTATGGGTAATATCGGCACAGTCAATTTCGAAGTAGAAGACACCGAACCAACAATTGCAGCTGTTGACGAAAATCAAATTCTAACAGATGCAAA
>CAMLET010000238.1 GCA_946479125.1 uncultured Flavobacteriales bacterium | reverse complement strand
ATTTCGCCATAAACCTGCAACTGACCAGCGTTTACAATGCCCATGTCCATTCCCGCTCTGATAGCATGATATAGAAATACAGCATGCATCGCTTCTCTTACGGTATCGTTTCCACGAAATGAAAATGAAACGTTGGAAACACCTCCAGAAACATGAGCTCCGGGAAGATTTGTTCTAATCCATTTTGTTGCGTTGAAGAAGTCTAGTGCGTTGTTATTGTGCTCCTCCATTCCTGTTGCAACCGGGAAAATATTTGGATCGAAGATGATGTCTTCTGGTGGGAAACCAACTACATCAACAAGAATTCGGTAAGAACGTTCACAGATCTCAATTCTACGTTCGTAAGAATCGGCCTGACCAGTTTCATCAAAAGCCATTACAACAGTAGCTGCACCGAAACGTTTGATGATCTTTGCCTGATGAATGAAGTTTTCTTCGCCTTCTTTCAAAGAAATGGAGTTTACAATTCCTTTTCCCTGAATGCATTTCAATCCGGCTTCAATAATCTCCCATTTAGAGCTGTCGACCATGATCGGAACACGCGCAATATCTGGCTCTGAAGCTATCAGGTTCAGGAATTTGACCATGGCTTCTTTACCATCGATCATTCCTTCGTCCATATTAATGTCAATTACTTGCGCCCCACCGTCCACTTGCTCTCGAGCCACTGAAAGTGCTGCTTCGTAATCGTTTTCTTTGATCATTCGCAAAAATGCGCGCGAACCGGTTACATTCGTACGCTCACCAATGTTTGTGAAATTACTTTCCTTCGTTATTGTGATGGCCTCAAGACCGGATAATCGTAGATTCTTCATGTATTATTTCGTAACTTCTAATTGGCGCGGTGAGTATTTCGCAGCTAATTCAGCAATGTGTTTGATATGATCTGGTGTTGTTCCGCAGCATCCTCCGATAATGTTGATCAATCCCTGGTCTAAGAATTGTTTGATCTGTTCGCCCATCATTTCCGGAGTTTCGTCGTATTGACCAAATTCATTTGGTAATCCTGCATTAGGATGTGCGCTAACAGCAAATGGAGCCTGATTTGCCAATACCTGTAAATACGGACGCATTGCATCAGCTCCAAGCGCACAATTTAAACCTATGCTCAACAAAGGCATATGTGAAACGGAAACAAGAAATGCTTCTGTAGTTTGTCCTGTCAATGTTCTTCCACTTTGGTCGGTAATTGTTCCAGAGATCATAATTGGAATTTCTCTTCCCATTTCTTCTGCCAATTCATCAATAGCGTACATTGCCGCTTTCGAATTTAATGTATCGGTAATGGTTTCGACCAATAAAAAATCGGAACCACCATCCATTAATCCTTGAGCTTGTTGTTTGAAAGCTTCCTTCAATTCATCGAAAGAAATGGCTCTGAATCCTGGGTCGTTCACATCAGGTGACATGGAAGCTAATTTCGTTGTTGGGCCCATTGATCCGGCTACGAAACGCGGTTTATCTGGATTTTTAGCCGTAAACTCATCACAAACTTCACGTGCAATTTTAGCTCCGTGATAGTTGATATCGTAAACAGCATGCTCTAAGTGATAATCTGCCTGCGCGACAGTTGTGGCACCAAAGGTATTGGTTTCCAAAATGTCTGCACCTGCTTCTAAATATTGAGCGTGAATTTCTTTGATAACATCTGGTCTTGTTAACACTAGAATATCGTTATCGCCTTTCAGTTTATGGGGATGATCTTCAAACCAGCCTTTTCGGAAATCGTCTTCCTCTAAGCCGTAACGTTGAATCATTGTTCCCATCGCACCATCAAGGACGAGGATTCTTTCTTTTAATATTTCACGAATGTTTATCATAGCTCAAATTATATGCACGAGACTATGAAGGAGATGAAGTGGGAAACTTCAGTACAACTTATCTTATCCCAACGATGAATGTCGGGAAAGGATTTGGCACCATCTCCGTCTAATGACGGAAGGTTGCCAAGGTTTCACAGGGCCTATCCCTCCACCTTTCTTCATAAGTCTTATACAAAGAACAGGGTGCAAAGATAGTGTGTAGGTTTTAGAATGAAAAGGAATTTGGTTTTTCTTTTCTTGCTTGACCTAGAAATTCCACTTCATGGTTCGGTCATCGAGGACGGCGAAGGAAATCTTGAAAGCTGTATCGGGTGCAATCTTGTTTCCATCGGAGGCTACACCGTAAATTCCGAGTCTCAATCTTCGTTTTGAAAATTTGAAGTTGCGTTCCAGTCCTGCAAAGATTTCTGCATACTGGTAGTTGTATTCTGAAACATAAAGTGCACTTGTACCGAATACCAATCCGATACGTGTTTTCTTCATGAATGGAATTTTATTGATGATGGCTCCATTGTCGTGATGAACAAAATGTGCTTCTAAGAAATATTTTTTCGACGGAAGTGAACTATCCTGATTCTGATAACCGTAAAGCGGATTGGAGAACCAAAGCGGTGTACTTCTGCGTTGGTATTTGTAATCGGCGTCTTTCAGGTTTTCTGTACTCAGGAATTTTCCGGCTCTTATGTGATAATTCGATGTTCCAATTGTTCCGAGCTGTAAACTTTGCTGCAAACCTGCTACTCCGTATTCGTGGTCGATATCTGAACCAAATAAACGTGGAATTCCGCGTTGATAATACAAGTAAACCGTTGGCCATTTTGAACCCAGAATCACTTTTCGATATGGTTCGCGCATGTATTTCTGAAATGGCGTATAACTAACGGTAATCTCTCCCAATAAAGCTTGATAACCTTCAAACTCGGTAAACTCATTATTAGGTAAAATGCTGTCAAGAACGTTAATTGTTTCGTACTTGGTTAACGAACGGCGTTCAGCAAATTCAGCTTCAAGATTGATGTAGAATCCATTGAAGTATTCGTAGCTGTGCATCAAACGAAGGCTGGTTTTCTCAATGAAATTGGCACGTTTGTAAACCTGAGTTATGGCATCGAATGGAACAATGGCGTCGAAAACGTTTCCGAAACTCATTCCAACCCGACCAATATGAAAAGGTGAATATAAATACCTGCACCAGGTGGAACCTTTTATGTCACCATTCAAAACACCAACGGAAACTTCGGTATAACTGTCAAAAGATTTCTGGTTTTCCCATTTCTTAAAATAACTGAAACCAGGAGCTAAACGTGGTCCGGCAGGGTAGAGCGGACGTAAAATTGCAGCTGCAGAGGCAATATTCCACTGTGTTTTTGCTGCTCTGTTTCTATGGTCAACACCAAACCAAAGGATTTTCCAAACGGTTACTTTATTGAAAACCGCGTCAATCGAATCCAGGTATTCCTTTCTGTTCATTGCATCGTGAATACTATCACGAATAACAATGAAACGTTTCTCTTCTGCTGTTAACTCTACTTTTCTTTCGGTTTCCCAGAAAGTAGAATCACGCTCATAAGCTTCTTTCGTTGTTACACCAACTTCTGAATTGAAGAATTTCCTTGCGAATTCAGGATTGAAGTTCGTATTACTAAATGTTGCAGTTGTTTTGCACTTCGATGTTTCGTCCTTGAACTTATTTCCGTAGGTCAGAATTTGTTCACGAAGTACGCACATGGAATCGCCAGGATGATCAAAGAACTGTTCGATTTTGAAATAATCATATTGTTTCAGGTTTCCTTTTTCCATGGTGAGTTCCAATTTCTGAACCAACCAAAGCGAATCGATAACGTAGATGTAACCTTCTAAAGTGGATGTAGAACTAGAACGTGGACTGATCTTGATCTTGTGGATCTTTCGTCCGTTTTCTATGGATTGTGATTCCAATTTGTATTTGTAGGAAACAATTCCGGGAGTCGAAATGGGTGAACTAACCGGCGTTTCGTGCAGGTCGGTTAAATGAAGCAGGTTTTGGAAGAAATCGAAATTGGCTTTAACCGTAGTTGTGTAATAGAGTTGTTGAATGTTTCCGTGAATGTCAATTCCTTCTCTAATTTCTTTGACTTTGTTGGGTGGACTAAAATAACGTGTCAATTGAACTTCTGCCAGGTTCATGTTCCCTGCCAATTGCTGCATTTTTCGCTTTTCTATTTCAAAAGGATCCTCGGTTTCTTTTTGTTCAGCGTCCGGAGCTTTGGTTTTTCGCTCAATTTCCTCTGTTGCCTTAATGTAAACTTCAGTAGAATGCGGATACGACCATTGGCTTATTGTGTCACGTGTTTCAACCACTTTAAGCATAATGTTTCGACCAACATTTACACGTTTGGAAGTAATGTTAACCTCGCCCAGATTGTTTTTTCCGCCCTCAAATAACTGAATGTCTTTTGTGGCATCCGTATTTTGAATGGTAACGTAGGCTTCCCTTGTTTCGTAGCCGCCAATTCGGAATACAAGAAAGTATTCACCTTCATAAAGTTGAAGTGTGTAGTTTCCATTCTCATCCGTTTCGGTTCTCAATTCAGGACTGTTTTTCACAAAAACCTGAACAAAAGGAATGGCAATGTTTTGTTCGTCGGTAACTACTCCCGAAATTTTATGCTGACTAAAGGAGATTCCTGCAATGAGCAGGAAAAAACCTAGTAGTGTATTTCGGAGTAGTAACATGTTGACTTTGAAACGGGGTGATTCCGAGTCTTATGCGTTATTGCTCGGCGGATGCTGCTGCATGGCCTGATTTTTTTCAATACGCTTACGCATAAATCTTCGCAAAAAGTAAGTTGCACCAGATATAAAAGCGAATAAGTAATTCATCAACCAAGTGTCAAACCCTTCTTTGATTCCCATAAAGGTTACAACAAGAATGATCAGTATTGTTAATACCAACCAAAACTTCTCCATAAACATTACATACTTATTCATCTTACTTTTCTATTTTAATTCTACCCTGTGGCTCTAAAAACTCATAGGCTGAAAAATCCTGTTTTGTTTTTAAACCTTTACCAAACAGCAACATTTTTGGTGTTTTTATAGTCACCAATTGGTCTGTAAAGATAGTAGAGTCTTTTCTATTCCAATACAAAACTTCTGTTTCCATGGTTTGCTTCTTATCGGTATTAAACATTCTTACCGAGTCTCTAACCATCATCTTTCCAGTTGTTTCGTTGATTTCTCCGTATTGTGCAGTGAGTGTGCTGCCCAATCTTCCGTTCGATTTATAGAACTCCAGCATCACGCCTTCATTGAACTGAACTACTTTTCCGTCTTTCTTCGTAAACGTTTCAGCAATTGGGGCGTAGAGTTTTAGCTTTGCCATTCCCGAATCGGAGTAAACCATTTTCAGGTTTCTTGTTTTTTCGTCAGGATCGTTGGCGTCAAACGTTACTTCCTTTATTTTCTCCATGTCGTTTACACAAGCCGAGAGAAAACAACTCAGACCAAGACAAATTACAGCTATATGCTTGGCGTATTTCATGGATTAGTCAATCTTGTTTCTTCTGAACCAAGCGTCATATTTAGAAGGCGAAATAACAATTCCTAAACTCAGATTCAGGAATTTTTCATCTACAGCTGTTGTAGTTCCGTTACCTCTAAATCCAGCTGCAAATCCAAAGTTGAAGCTTGAATTTCTCAAAACCAACAAAGGAAGACTCAAACCACCAGTAATTGCGGTTTCATTCATTTGAGCAATAGTTGTTATTGTTGGTAAGCTTTGGTTATAGAATCCTAATTTGTATTGGAATCTTGAAAACACTTTTGATCCGGCCGTTTTATTCACGAAGTCAACATTCGGTCTGTAAGTAAATCC
>CAMLET010000237.1 GCA_946479125.1 uncultured Flavobacteriales bacterium | reverse complement strand
TTTTTCGATCAGGAAAGAGTAAGGAGCGATATCCACATTTTTAATGGCAGACAATGCGCGTTGAGCTTTACTTGGCGGTAAATTTCCATTCAACACATCTTCTATTTTTTTTCCCAATGCTAAAACAGCACGTTCCTTTGGAAGCTGATAATCCAATAAGAAATGGCTTACTTCATGTGCCACAGTGAAGCGTTCTTGTATTTCATCTTCTGAAGCATCAACGAACATAAATACGGAAGCACCTTTGATGATTAATGCACCATGAAGATGCCTGTCATCTATATTGAAGTCTTCCTGTTCACTGAACTCCTTGAGCCATGTTTCTAGTTTACTTAAGCTTAGATCTTTTATCCGGCGTAGATTAATGAAAACGCATGTGTCTATGGCATTTACGATGTCGAACCCATCCCGATATTCTTGATCCACCGTCAACCAGAATTCACGTGCAATACGATCAATTTGCGGCCTGCTGAATCTCATTTCTTGTCGTTCTTGCCGCTTTCTTTGTCTCTTGCGGCCATCAGAATACTTCCTGTGTTAAGCGTAAACTGTAATACCATTTGTACATGTTTGATCACCTTAATCAATTTACCAGTGTCGATATTGACATATTCGCTAATATTTGCCAGGCGAGATTTAAAGTCGGACTCACTGATATCAGGAACCTTACAAAGTGCCAGTTTATAGTAATCTTCCTTCGAACAATTGAGAGTCTCGATTAATTCCAATTCCGAGATCTTTTCGAGTTCTCTGTACTTTTTCAGAGTATGGGCCATGAATTCATGGTCGTTCTCCACGCGTGTAATGGCGCTTTTTAGGAAATTCAGTTTCGTACTCATCGCAATAAGTTTTTAATCTTGTTTTCTACATCATTCCTTTTCAACACTTGCTTGATGCGGTCTTTATTTTTTTTGACCTCAATGCGTTGCTCATCAACAGTTAATTCTGTAATCTCCAAAACTTCAATATATAACTCGGTTTCCCGATCAGCTCCAATAATCATCTCAGCCAGAATAACATCTCTTTTATTTTCGAATAAGCCTTCAAGTAAATTTTGAATAGTCGTCATTTTCTCATCGTATTGAATAGTGTCGTCTGGGGAACTTTGCCCCTCCATAACACTATTCCAGAATTTTTCCTGTAGTTCGACATCTTCAGGTAGATTTTTTCTATTCAAGTGTTTTTTTTCCTTTTGAAGAATATTTAAAAGATCTCTTTTCGCTGCTACAATAAGAAAACTTAGAAGCGTTAATTTTTCAGGATTGAAGGCGTTCGGGTTTTTATAATAACCGAACAAAGCCTCGTTCACCGCTTCCATTATATAGGCTTCATCTCTTGTTGCGGCAGTTTGGAATTTGTACTTAAGAATACGAACGATCTGGTCACCGTACATATAATTCAGTCTTGAAAGTGCGGTATCATTTTTTTCCTGTACCGACTTATGCAGCCCTAGTTCTATCAGTGAGGCTTTCATAAGATGGATAAAAAAGTGATAAGGAAATTGTCCTGAAAGAAAAACTTCAGGAAAGTGGTTCCGATACCATCAAGCACCGGAGAGTTGTGTGATGCAGTATTCATGCGAGTGTATTTGGAAGCAAGGTTTTGTTTCCATACGTCATACACCATTTTGTTTTCCGAAAGTGCAGTTTGTCTTTCCGAACTCGGATTTTTCCCATTCAAAAAAAACAGTTCTGTGAATTTGACTGCGCACAACTTATCTAAACGATGAACTGGAATGAATTTTAATTACCGCGTTCGGATTTTTTTAATCATCGATTTCCCAGCGTAGGTCAGTGTTTTGAAGATTCTGTTTAAGTGATTTTCATTTTTTCTTCTGACAGGCTGTCGAGTTTTCTGGTTGTTTAAGGAATATATCGATGGATGACAGGTGCACCCCGGGAAGCTAGCCCCGGACTGATTCCTAAACGTTTGCAACGCTTGCTCTGATCGGGAGAACAGAAAAGGCAATGCGAACAAACTTTCTCCCAAAAGTTAATGCCAAAGTATCCGCACATGCTGCGAGACGGCAAGTATTCAAATCTAAACTTTTAAGAAAATGAAAGGTGGAATTATTACCGCTATGGCCATTGTATTGGGCATAGGAGGGATGACTATGTCTTGTGAAAAAGAACAAATAAAACCGACGAAAGAAAGTAAAGTGAAAACTCCAGAAACACAAGCCAAGGATGGTGGAGATGACGATGACGACCCTGTAATCAGAGGAAAGATAAGAAAGTCAAATCTAACTTTTGTGGATAATGCTTCAGTAGAAACATTCGAGTATGGTACCGATGAAAAAATTGGAACTACCTATACGGATGAGTTAGGAGATTACGGACAAAAAGTTACCGCGGGAATTTATTACCTGAAGGTGACAAATCTGAACTCTAACAATTATGTTTTTACGGATACTGTTCATGTGGACAAGGATGATGTAATACTAAACGTTACAGTTGACTAAAAAAGAAGTCATGAAGTCCCGGTTTCGCTTTTGCGGAATCGGGATTTTTCTATTTATAGACTAACTTTAATTCTTGCCGTACACCCCTGTTCGTTTTGGTAATGGATACTGCCATTGATCTTATTCAGCAATTTAATGATGAGGTCCTGCCCTTTGACAGATGCAGATTCTGGTTTTGCGTCACTAATTCCCGGGCCATTGTCTTTAACCACCAATTCCAGTTCTTTTTCTTTTTGCTTCACTGAAACAAACAATTCAGGACTTTCGGATTGTACTAATCCATGCTCGATGGAATTGCAAATCAGTTCGTTTAGTGCAATTGCTAATCGCATGGCAATATCATAATCCAAAAAGATACAGTCGATCTCACGAATGAGATTTAGTTTGATACCTTGAGGAAATAAGTTTGCTACTACCAGGTCAATAACGTTGTTAAGATAAGTATCCAGCTGAACTTCCTTGTTTTGTCTTGTAGATTCATCAAGCAAGTACTTTTGAACCAAAGACATTGCTTCCAGTCTTCGAATGTTTTCCTCCAATACTTTTGTGGCTTCGGGGTGTTTGACCTGAGATTTATCAGACTTAAGGATTCCACCTAAAAGTCCAAAGTAGTTTTTGGTTCGGTGACTCAATTCCTGATGGAGGTGCGTGATTTCATCGCGCTGTTCCTCAAGCTCTTTGTTTTGAAGCTCGATATAACGTTTACGCTGACGGATTTGGTAGAACATTACAAAAATGGTAATTACAACTAGCGAAAGTCCTATGATCCAGCCTACAAGTTGACGGTTGCGCAATCTGTCGTTCTCCATCCGTATTTTGTCCAGTTTTGCTTGCTTGCGTCTTAGATCGATCTCACGCTCTTTTCGTTCCACATCGTATTCAATTTCTAATCGCGCCATTTCTTTTCGATTTTCATCGATTGCTGCCAGTTGACGTGTTTCAAGCAATTCCTGATACTTGTTTAACAAAGGATCGCCTATCTCTGATTTCTTCAAGAGGTTGATTTCACTTAGTAATGCATCCGCCAGTAAAGAGTAGTCGCGAGAAGATCTTGCCATTTCTTGCGCTTGTCGGAACAATTCCAATGACTTGGACGATTCATCAATGGACTCATAGTAGGTTCCAAGAAAATAAAGACTAGATGCCGCTTTGGATGAATTACCCGCCTCTTTACGAATTTCATAAGCGCTGTTGAGGTAGAAAAAGGCTTTCTTAGTTTCGCTTTTCGCAACGTATAACCGACCAAGAGAAGACAATGTATTGACTGTATTGGATTGATTGTTTAATATTTTCTTGCGTTTCAATGCTTCCAACAAATATTTCTCCGCTAAGTTGTATCGTTTCCATTCCAGATAAACCGTTCCAATATTGTGGTATGAATCTGCAATTCCCTTTTCGTATCCAATTGACTTTCGAATCTGCAAAGCGCGTTGATGATATTCCAGAGCTTTTTGATGGTTCCCGGTTTCACGTTGAATACTTCCAATGGCACTCCATGCCGAAGATAGTTCTTGTTTGTTCCCGTAATGTTCGGAGAGTCTTGCAGCTTTTGTTAAAACGGAAGTGGCTCTTTTGAACACGCCAAGTTCCTTGTATGCGATTCCAAGGTTTAGTAATGCGCCCGCAATTAGACTGTCATTTTTGAGTTTTTGGTAGAATTCCAGAGAAACTTCATAAGCATCCGTTCCTTTTTTATAATTGCCTGTTTGAAAGTATGCAACTCCAATGTTATTGTAAAAATCAGCTTTCAGTTCTGCATTGAGCCCTTCTGGAAGAATTTTTAATGCACGCTCAAGTGTTTTCTGTGCTTCAACAGAATTTCCATCAGCCAGTTCCTGATACCCTTTATTTGCGAGCTTAATGAAAGATGTTTGTGAATATCCGGTTATACAGATGAAAAAGCTTAATGTGAATAGTGCAAAATAGTTCATTCGTTTTTCGTTACCTTCGGTCAAAAGTATCAAACTTTCTCCATGAAAATTCTCATTGTTGAAGACGACCCATTAGTAGCTGATGATTTAAAGGATAAATTAGAAACCCTTCAATACCGTGTAACGGGAGTTGCAGAAGGTTTTGAGTCAGCTTTGGAATTGATCAATGAGAATGTGCCTGATTTGGTTTTGCTGGATATAGAATTGAAGGGTGATCTTACGGGGATCGATTTGTCTAAAGAGTTAAATCTTAAAGGAATTCCATTCATTTACCTTTCAAGTATTCAGGACTTAAACACCTATTATCAGGCTAAGAATACAGGTCCGTTGAAGAATTTGCCAAAACCAATTGATCTGTTGAGTTTGCGTAATGCTTTACTGGATATTCAGGCATCAGATGAATCTTCAGGCAAACAAAAGGAAGTAATTCATTTCTTCACTACCAAAGATGGAATTAAGGAAAGGATTGAGCCAGAAAGCATTGTATATCTGGAAGCTGCACGAAGTTACTGTGAAGTTTATTTTCAGAATAAACCGAAAATAACGATCTCGCTTGCTATGGGGAATGTAGTTAAGAAATTGAATTATTCAGAGTTAATACAAATAAGTAGATTTCATTACATCAATAAAAAACATATCCAGAATATTCGAGGAAACGAAGTCAAACTAACTTTAGAACCGTATCTCCGCATTTCTGATTCTCATAAAGAAACTTTTTTGCAACTAGTGAATTTCTTGTAGGAAGTATTTCTTTAACCTTTTTCATTACCTTGTACTTATGAAACAACTACTTACTACTGCTGCAGTTTTGCTAACTGGTGCGCAATTGTTGGCGCAAGATTATACTTCTTATTTTACTGGAAATACACAAGATGTGGTGACACAACCTGAAGGTGGAATTTGTGTTATGGGAGGTGCCACGGAACACGATGTGGCGATGAAATGGTTTTTGCAGCGTGCAAACGCTGGTGATGTTTTGGTGCTTCGTGCGAGTGGTTCAGATGGTTATAACGATTATATGTATACCGATCTTGGAGTTACATTGAATTCAGTAGAAACAATCGTTTGTAACAATGCTGCTGCGAGTAACGATCCTTATGTAATTTCGAAAATTGCTCAGGCAGAGGCCATTTGGTTTGCTGGTGGCGATCAATGGAATTATGTTTCGTACTGGCGCGATTCACCTGTTGATAGTGCAATTAACGCAGCAATTCAATTGAGAAATATTGTAATTGGTGGTACAAGTGCTGGAATGGCAATTCAAGGTGAATATTATTTTTCTGCTGAAAACGGAACGGTAACTTCTGCTGCGG
>CAMLET010000236.1 GCA_946479125.1 uncultured Flavobacteriales bacterium | reverse complement strand
CAAACCCAAGATCTTCACCGAACTGTTCACTGATCAAGTATTGACCCGTCATCGATAACGTTGATTTTAAATAACGATAGCTCAATTCCGGCTGAATGATGACATTGGTTCCATAAATTCTTGAAAGTCCGACAAACTGCTGATAAGTACCTTTGATAAAATATCCCCAATGTTTAGTACTAACTCCTGATCTGGCACTTACCTGAATCAATTCCTGAGTAGAATCAACACCAAGTATATTTGCGTAAGATCCCTCCATCTGATTTTCCCAGATACAGTCTTCAAGAACTTTATCCAGACGGATTCCGGAACGAAGGAGATAGCTGTAATTTCCCTGACCAGTCACATCCGTTGTTAATAATGTCCCTGAGCCATAAACAAGCGAGCGGCTCCCCAATTTCAAGGTCAGATCCAACGTCCCCTGATCAATTGTGGAAACACGCACCAAACTGTCCTGGTTTGCAAACTCATCATGCATTCCGGTTAATTTCATTACCAATCGACTACCAATTCCTTGTCTGTAAGAAGACTCAAGGTGTTTGGTCCCGCTGATATAAATTCCCTGAGCAAATCCATTATAAGCCGAACCGATTTCCTTATATTTTGCAGCAAACTCACCTCGCGCTTTTAGCCATCGATACTTCAATCCGGCAGAAGTGGACAAACGATCTATAGCAGAAGTTTTAACTGAATCATCAAAGTTCACAGAATAACCGATTGTTCCGGAAATTGTCAGATTTTCGGCAAATTTCGGGGTATAATTGCCACCCATATTTACAGCATTAGATGTTCCAGAAGATTTAACAGGATGAATTCCTTCAAATGCAGGGCCAGTATAAAACTCCTCAATAAACAATGAGTTCTTATCCACTTCACCGTATTCCAAACTGGCTGCGCTCGCAAAACGCGTGGTATTCACTTGGTAGAAATTGGAAAGATTAAATAGATTCGCCGTATTATTCAACACCTGATCCAAGGTTTGATTCGAAAACAACTGATTGGGAACTGTTAAGCCAGCCGCTAAATTGTATGTCCAGTCCTGGTATTTTCCTCTCAATCGAATTCCTTGAATTGGAATAGCGTTGTTTGAGAAATGTGCAGAAGGAAGTGAAGACAACCCAACATCAAAACGAGAAATTCCATCAAAAAAATGACTGAATTTCCCCACCCCCATCTCAGCATAATCTTTGTTGATCTTAAACATGGATGAATCTATTCCATTTATTTCCATCTGCTTTAGTTCAACTGCTTTAGTTGCAAGAGCCATAGAGCGTTGAAGTGGCGAAAGCCCTTCAAAATCTGGCAGAGACCCTTCAGGCAAACTCATAAGAATGGAATCGGGAAGAGAAAAAATTGGTTTGGAAAATGTATCTAACTGAGGTTGTTCATACATCACGAAATGCATATAACCCAGCTTTCCTTCCAAGGCATACAATTCTTCCTGTTTAAGTTGTTTTTCAACTTCCAGTTTCTTCAATTTAAATGCAAGTGAATCTATTTGCTGCCGCTGAAACTGTTTCCCCTGATAAGAAAAACGGAAGAAGCTTGCTCTACCAGAAATATAAGGTTCATTGGACCATCTTCCAATTAGCTGAAAAGGAATTCCTTTTATTGAAAGATCTTGTTGAAGAGTCGTATATATAAAGTTACCACCTTCACCGGAACGATAATTTGGTTGAATTCCACTGGTAGTTCCAATCCCCAAAGTGGTTGTTCCGAAAGAAATAAAAGGGACTTGTGACCAGGATAAAAAACCAAAACAAGTGAAAGAAACGATTAATATTAATCGAGCATTCACTAAGAATAACGGTTGTAATTTTAAGTGGCTGGTCTCCATTAAAATTAATTTAGTGTTTGGTGTTGAAGGCGTAAAAGTAACGTCTAAAAAAATGTTAAACAAGGAGTTTTTGAATTTTAACATTTTGAGCAAAAAATTGCACAGTAAATAAAAAACTCAACAAACCTCTCATTTTATTTAGTTGTGAACACAAAGGTATCTGCGTAGATCGTAAGGTATTTACGTTTACTGAAAAACAGCAAGAAAAATAAATGCAGGAAAACCTGACACTTAACTATAGATGCAATTTATTTTTCCACAGAAATACCCTACCTACCGAAAAAACAATATTTTTAAGCCACAATCCCCATGAAAGAAACTTCCTTCATCGAGCAGAATAAGAAGAAGTGGCTGAAATTTCAGCAAATGGCTTCTAGTGAATCGTCCGAACCCGAGACGCTTTCTGACTTGTATACGGATATTACCGACGATCTTAGTTACGCCCAAACGTTCTACAACAAACGAACAGTTCGTGTGTACCTTAATCAATTGGCGCAAAGTATTCACAACCTGGTTCACCAGGAAAGAAGCGAATCTTTACGTAAACTGATCACAGCATGGCGCGTTTCCATTCCTTTGGAAATTTATCGTGCACGTAAAACAATGTTTTTTGCACTCATTGTTGCACTTTTCTGGATTGCCATTGGAGCTATAACCACGATCAACAATCCTGATTTTGCGAAAGTGGTGTTGAGTGGTCGTTATGTAGAAGTAACAAACGAAAACATTGCGAACAACGATCCGCTCGCCATTTACAAAACAATGCCGCAAATGACGATGTTCATTGATATTACCATCAATAACATCCGGGTGGCGTTTATGTCATTCATCTTCGGAATCATTTTCGGAATTGGAACGCATATCATGTTGATGAAGAACTCTGTGATGCTTGGAGCGTTTCAATCTTACTTCTACATCAAAGGTTGGATGATGGTTTCCTTTCTTACGATTTGGATTCACGGAGCTTTTGAGATCAGTGCCATTGTAATTGCCTGTGGTGCCGGACTAACCTTAGGAAACGGAATCATGTTCCCGGGATCTTATACACGATTGCAAAGTTTGCAATTTGCGGCAAAACGTGGAATCAAGATCATGCTCAGCCTTATTCCGTTCTTCATTATGGCTGGATGGTTGGAAGGTTATGTTACCAGAAATTACAGCACCTTAAGCGATTGGTCGAAATGGCTATTGATTACCTTCAGTTTTGCACTCATTATCTTCTACTACATCATTTATCCGATCATAGTTGCGCGAAAAAATCCGCATTTGGTGCACGAAAGTGATCCGCCTATTCGCAACTTTAAGAATGTGTTCAATCTGAATAAAGTGAGAACGTTTGCCGAATTATTTACGGACTCATTCTCTTACTACAGAGTACACATCTGGAAGATATTTAAAGCAAATGCCATCATTTCTTTCCCTATAATTATTGGGGTAATGATTCTTCAAAACACTACTTATGGTGCCGATCTAAACAACAAGTTTCCATATGAGTGGCAATATTTAACAGAGCTCATTACCGGAACACATTTAAGGTATGATACTGATTACATTGCCATTTTTGGTTGGACAATCGTAGTTGCACAGTTAATGACAACCACCGTGTTTGGATTAACCCGACAAAAGGGATATACCATTAAGGAAATGATTGTTTTCAATTATAGAAAACTGCCAATGGTTTACGTTGGAACCATTCTCCTATCACTTATTTTGTTCTTTGTTCCATACGGTTTCCTATTCATATTAATGTTTTCAATCCCATTGTTCATTCTTACTGGGGTTTCAACTTCTTTAGGCGAAAATGGATTTTTGAGAAATCTGCGCGACGGATTTGCTTTTGGTACAAGATCTTACGGAACGTTGTTACTTGTTACGCTGTTGATGTCATTCATCATTCTACTTTTTGCACAGGTAATTGCAGGTTTCTATAGCTACGAAGACAACTATTTCTTAAGAGAACCAATGTATCCGGATTTTCTGGATATGCTGTCCCAATTCGTGTCTTACATTGCACGAAATTATACCGACAATTTCATGGTTCCGGCGAACATAGTACGTGAAGTAGTTTATGTACTCTTCATCTTCTTTACCATGCCGTTGTTTATTATGATGTTGGGCTTCCAGTATTTTACGGTTCGTGAGCAGGAAACCTCTTTCGGTTTAAGAAAAGAATTCGAGAAATTTGGTAAACGCAAGAAACACCAGGAAACAAAAATAGATTTTGACTAAGCTTATCTTAAATATTGTTTTTTGCTTTCTTGCAATATCGGTTGTGGCTCAAAAAAAGCCAAAAACAACTGCTGTTAAAAAGGAATGGAGGTCGCAACACGAAAAGGTTGGCTACGAAAAAAATAAGGATTATCTTGGTCCAAAACCCGGAAACTATAAAAGTCCAGTTGATATCAATAGAAACAGCTATAGCAGCGGTTCCGGATCGTCTAGATCAGGCTCATCTTCCGGACCTTCGAATTTCACTCCTTATCAAGGTAGATCTTATACACCAAGACAAATCCAACAAGGGAAACAGGTTCCTCCCAATTATCACAGAGGAAGTAAAAATGGAAAGATCAAGAGAGATCCCAACATTGTAGAACCTGAACCGGCCGACATTCCGGATGAAGAATATTCTACTGAAGAAGAGCAGCAACAGCAGCAACAGCAACAAAGCAGTTCATCTTCACAGAACTATGATTCTAACGAGGTAGACGGAAGCTTCTGGAAAGTCATAGGAATTATCATCCTCATTCTTCTTGGCGTATTTATTCTGTATTTAATTCTTTCGAATATTAAGCCGGGAGAAAAGACCATTCCGTTTACTCCGCTTGAAGAAAATCTGAACCCCGAAACCATTTCGAAAACAGAATTGGAAATGCGTTTGGACGAGGCAGAAAAAGACGGAGATTACAAGGAATGTGTGCGTATCTACTTCCTTTTTGCAATGAAAGAACTATTGTCTCGCAAACTGCTTTTCTGGAAGAAAGAGAAAACCAACATGCACTACATTATTGAAATGCAGGGAAAACCAGGTTTAGATGCATTTGAACAAATTGTAGCTCAGTACGACATTGTTTGGTACGGTGATTATGCCATTGATAAAGACGCGTATTATTCCATGCTGCCTGCATTGAATTCAGCATATAAAGAATTGGAACGATTGTAATGAATAGGAAAGTTATCATAGCGTTGTTCTCACTGGTAGTATTTGTACTACTCCTTCTTTTGGTGTTCGGTGGTGACGCAGGTAAGAAAGAAGAAACCTATTCTAACTGGACAACCAAATACGATTTCCGCTCAAAAGAACCACAAGATCTTGGACTTTTGAAAAGTCTGATCCAAAAACACACGAAAGATTCTGTTTTCATAGTAGATCACTACAACCAGCTTCCTCAAATCAAAAACAAGGAAACGGCTACCTTCATATTCATTGGTGATGTGTTTTACATGCCTGAGAAGAACTTTAAATCCATCAAAAAGTATATCGATTCCGGAGCAACAATGCTTCTGTCTTATGAAAAAGTGAATCAAACTTTTTACGACCGATACTTTGACAATGGAGCATTTTACCTGGAATACAACGACAAGTTCTTCCAATGGGTAGGTGACACTTCTTTACGTTACTGTACGGTTTATCAAAACGATACCATTTACGACGATTGGTCGTTGTACAATAAACAAGCAATCAAAGACACCAATTACAGAGCTTACATGTTCGCTGTAGATAAACCAACGGCGTTCTATGTGAAATCAGGTAAAGGAAGCATTCATTTTAATGCGAATCCGAAACTATTTCAAAATTATCAGGTGTATTCCGGAAACGGATATGCACATGCAGCTGCGTGGTTAAAATGGATTCCGAAGAATGAAAATGTAATCATCATGAAATTTGCGGTTCCACCTGTTCCGCC
>CAMLET010000235.1 GCA_946479125.1 uncultured Flavobacteriales bacterium | reverse complement strand
GGATTGGAAAAAACAATGATTTGATGTGGCATCTTCCTGCCGACATGAAGTTTTTCAGAGAAACAACAACCGGACATATCGTTGTAATGGGGCGTAAGAATTACGATTCTATTCCTGAACGTTTTCGTCCATTGCCTAACAGGGAAAATGCCGTTTTAACACGTAACACGGATTTTACGGCTGAAGGCTGCACTGTTTTTCATTCACTTCAGGATTGCCTCGATCATTACAAAAACGAATCGGAGAGAACAGTTTTTATCATCGGTGGCGGACAGATTTATAAAGAAGCGCTTGAGTTGGGTGTGATAGACGAAATGTTTGTTACTCATGTTAATCATTCGTTTGGCGCAGACACTTTTTTTCCAGAGATCGAAGAATCTAAATGGCATGTTTCTGACGTTCAATATCAGGAAGTTGATGAGAAAAACCCGTATTCGTTCCTGATTAAGAAATATTCATTGGTCTGAATGGAATGTTAATTTGGGGAGGTTGATTTTAGAACTTTAGTTAAGTTTGAGAAAAATCACCTTATGAAAAACACACTTACTAAAAACCTTTTATCGTTTTTTGCTTCCGCCTTTCTGGTTGGAACCTCTTTTGCTCAAACTGAGCTGAAGGTTAATTGCTACAGTTTTAGCTCTTACGAAAATGCCTATTATTTGGATGGGGTAATTGGAGAGTATTCTCTTTGTACAACCGATCCAGCGTTTTATGTGGCGGTAATTGATCCTACAAATTGTACACCTTGGGGCACCAATTTTCAGGGTGCAAATCCAGCTCATTCTTTTGGAAATATGAATGAAGGTGATTGTAGACAAAGAGTGGAGTTTTTCTTCGTTTTTGAGCAAGATGATTCTTTGCAATTGGATGGAATGCTGAACATGCTTCAAGGTATTCCAGCTGGACATTCAATCGTGATTTATACGCCAATTGCTTATGATTATGCATCAGTAAATGCAGTGAATTCAAATTTAACTCAGGAATTGAGTACTAGATGGAATTCAAACGTAATCGAAGGAAATCAAATCATGGTGCTTTACGGTGAGCAGGGTAATTCCGGTTCGCATGTAACTGAAACTACTGTGAATCCTGATGGATATATTGAATTTACGCATACTGTTTGTAACACAATGGGTATGAATGAAGATGCCGAAGTTGATAATCTATTGATCAGCACTTCGTTGAATAAAATGGTTTTGAATCCGGAATTGGCAATTGAAAGCGTTGAAGTTTTTGATGGTTTAGGAAGAAAAACAGCTTTTGAATTAAATGAGAATGTGTTGACTTTCAATTTATCTATTGAAGCAGGTGTTTACCTAATTCGAATGAATGTTGACGGGCAAATGCGTCAGCTAAAAGTGATGTTGGGGAATTAATTGCCAATGGAAATAGTTATTGCAGGGGCGGCTCGTGAGTTGCCCCTGTGTCATTTATTAATATTTCGTCTTTTCTCTTTCTAATTTCCATTGATTTCTATAATCGTAAAATAATATTCGGACAACACGAAAGCATTGGAAATACAGGAATTTTGCAGAAAAAAACGATGGAATTATTTCTTACAATTTTCGCTGCACTTTTCTCAGTTATTAATCCATTAGGGACGGTTCCTATTTTCGTAGGGCTCACACAATCCGATTCAAAAATAAACCGCGATAAAACCGCATTCTGGACTTCAATCAATGTGCTTGCCATTCTACTGATCTCCTTTTTCGTTGGAAAATTTGTGCTTCAGTTTTTTGGTATCTCCATCAATTCTTTACGTATGGCAGGAGGATTGATTATCGCATCCTCTGGATTTGCTTTACTGACGGGAACATTTACCAAGCACAAGGGGATGAAAAAATCGAGTGTAAAGGCTGATTTGGAAACAAGATCCGAAGTTTCTCTTACGCCACTTGCTATTCCTATGCTTGCTGGTCCAGGTTCTATTTCATTGTTGATCACTTACAACCAAAGTATTCAGTCCCCATCAGGAATTTCTGTTGCTGTAGCTGCTATTCTATTGGTTTGTTTATGTGTTTATGCCGTGTTGAGAACGTCGCATGCAATTGTGAAATCTCTTGGAGCATCTGGAATCAATGCAATCTCTCGGATTATCGGATTTATCGTTATTGCTATCGGTATTGAATATGTTTTTAAAGCAGCAACGGTGTTTGTCGAGGAAGTTAAATTATAATTGAAAATTGAGCGTGTAAAATTGAAAAGAAGAGATTGACGCTGAAGGTCGATGGATTCAGCGAAACCACTCTTTAACCATCCTTTTTAATTCTCCATTTTACATTTTCAATTCAAGAGCCTTTTAATAACTTGTTAAAGACTTTCCGTGTTTCGCTTTCGGCTTTCCTCTCCTAACACCTATCTTTGTGCTCTATGATTCTCTGCATTGCCGAAAAGCCTTCTGTAGCAAAAGATATCGCTGAAATTCTTGGAGCGAAACAACGTAACGATGGATTTTACGAGGGAAACGGTTATTGGGTATCATGGACTTTTGGTCATTTGTGTACTCTTAAGGAACCTCATGACTATAAAGAATCCTGGAAATTCTGGAAATTAGAGGATCTTCCATTGATTCCGGAACGTTTTGGAATCAAGCTCATTGACGATTCAGGGGTGAAAAAACAGTTTTCTACCATTGAACGTTTGGTTCAGAATTGTACGGAAGTGATTAACTGTGGTGATGCCGGCCAGGAGGGAGAGTTGATTCAGCGCTGGGTACTTTCAAAAGCGAAATGTTCTGTTCCAATTAAGCGTTTATGGATTTCGTCCTTAACAGAAGAAGCTATAAAGGAAGGGTTTCAAAAACTGAAAGACGGAAATTCATACAATAACCTTTATTCTGCAGGTAGTGCGCGTGCTATCGGTGATTGGTTGCTGGGTATGAATGCTACCCGATTGTTCACTAAGAAATTCGGGAAAGGACAAGCTACACTTTCCATTGGAAGGGTGCAAACACCAACTTTGGCAATGATTGTTAACCGTCAATTGGAAATAGACGCCTTTAACATTGAAGAATATTTCGAACTGAAAACGCTTTACAGAACTGTTGAGTTTACGGCGAACATTCCCAGAATTGTAAAGGAAGATAGAGCGAATCAGGGATTGGAATACCTGAAACAGCATCTTTTCGAAATCACTTCATTTGAACAAAAGGAAGGGAAGGAAGGAAATCCACGTTTGTTCGATTTGACTTCACTTCAGGTAGAAGCAAATAAGAAATTTGGTTTTTCAGCAGACGAAACATTGAAAAATGTTCAAAGTTTATACGAGAAAAAACTGGTGACTTATCCGCGTGTTGACACTACGTATTTGAGTGAGGATTTACATCCGAAGATGGAAGGAATTATGCGTGGAATGACAGCATATTCCAGATTTACGGCTCCCATTTTAGCGAAACCCATTCCGAAATTAAAAACGGTATTCGACGATAAGAAAGTAACAGATCACCATGCGATTATTCCAACCGGAATTCAACCGAATGGAATTTCAATGACTGAAAATCAGATCTACGAATTGATTGCTCGTCGTTTTTTAGCTGCTTTTTACCCTGAGTGTAAAGTCTCGAATACAACTGTTCTTGGCAAAGTAGAGAAAATCGAATTCAAGGCTACCGGAAAACAGATCATTGAGCCGGGTTGGAGAGCGATTTGGGAAGAGTCGAAAGAAGACGATTCTAAGAAAAATGAAAAGCCAGAGCAGGTAATGCCTGAGTTTGAAGCAGGTGAAAGTGGTCCGCATGAACCTCGGGTTCATCAAGGAAAAACGAGTCCGCCAAAAGCATATACAGAAGCAACGTTATTACGCGCCATGGAAACCGCCGGAAAACAGGTGGAAGACGAAGAAATTCGTGATATGATGAAGGAAAACGGAATTGGTAGACCAGCCACTCGTGCCAACATCATTGAAACGCTTTTCAAACGAAAATACATAGAGAAGAAACGTAAGAACCTGATTCCAACACCAATTGGAATGAGTTTGATTGGAACCATTCAGAATGAGCTTTTAAAAAGTGCCGAATTGACCGGGCAATGGGAACGTAAACTACGTTTGATAGAGAAGGGTGAGTACGATTTGGAGCAATTCAAAAGTGAGTTAATTGTAATGGTAAAACAATTGACGGATGAAGTGATCTTTTCACAAGCGCCAATTCAATTCAATTTGGTGAGTACCACAGTGGAAGCTCCAAAACCTAAGAAAGAGCGCAAACCTCAGGAAAAAGTGACCATTGATGATTTGACTTGTCCGAAGTGTAAAGCAGTGAAACTGATGACGGGTAGAACCGGAGTTGGTTGTTCAAATTACAAGGTTTGTGGTTTCATGGTTCCTTTCGAATTGCTTGGCAAGAAATTGACCGATAAGCAAATGACCGACTTGCTGGTGAAAGGAAAAACCACGAAAATCAAAGGATTGATGATTCCAGGTGCTCATCAGGTAAGTGAAGGTAGTATCACCTTCGATTCCAGTTTCAACGTTACTGTTGAATAGCTTATACTTTTAGTAGTTCCTCGTCTATCAATGGAATATTGAAGATGACCTTGGTTCCTGTCTCAGGAGCAACCTTGTCTATAATTTCATAGCTCACAGCTACATCATATTTCTGGAAAATCATCTCAATTTTATCGGTTACCAATTTCCATCCGTGAGAAACATGACTTTCCCGGTAATTGTTGATCTTTTTTGATGCTTCACGACCAATTCCGTTATCATCTATAGAAACCGTAAGCATGTTTTCGTCACAACTAGTAGATATAACCAGTTTTTTTGCAATGGAGCTGTGTGCCAAACCGTGTTTAATTGCATTCTCAACTACAGGTTGTAAAAGCAAGGTCGGGATCACCCGTTTTCCGCAAGATTCGCTGGTTTCAAAAATCACTTCCATTTCACCATCAAACTGAATTTGTTCCAGTTGTAAATATTTCTCAATGATGTATAATTCCTCTCTTAAGTGAACAAAAGACTGATCGCTTTGATGTAGGAATTTACGCAATAAGATGGCGAATTCATGTAATGCTTTTTCAGCGTCTTCTTTTCTATCAAGTACAATTAAATACTGAATATTATTCAAGGTGTTGAATATGAAATGTGGATTCATTTTCGCCTGAATAGCTTTCAGTTTTAACTCCAGAATATTGTTGCTTATGGTGTTGGATTTGATTTCCTTTTTTCGACGAGCCTGAATTCTGTAATTAATAATCAGCGCCGATTTTGATAAGATGAACAGAATTGCAAAAATCTGGAACCACCAGTTTTCGTAGAAGTAAGGTTTTATTTGGAAGTGGTAAGTGACAATTTTCGGGTTCGGGTCGTTTCTGCCGTCAAGTGCTCTTACATGCAGTGTGTATTCGCCCGGCGGAAGGAATGAAAAACGCACATTTCCACTTTTTTGCATGGCTTCCCATTGATTGGAACTCTCAGGACCGTCTAACCTATACTGATAGTAGACATTGAATTTTTGACAAAAATTGGCCGCGTGAAAGTTTAATTCTACTGTATGTGTAGAACGTTCAAATGTCGATTTTTCGATGTCCACAAGTTCGTTGTTCACTCTGACCCATTTTACGGATGGCATGAGTTTTCTGAACCGCAATTCATCTGGGCTAACAGTAACAACTCCCTCAATTGAAGGGAAAAAGAAGTGATCATAAGAAGTGTGCACAAAGTTGTTTTGAAAGCCACCATTGAATTCCGTGTTTAAGATTCCTGCCTCATTTCCGTAAACGTACGGGATTAGATACGGAATCTTTTTACGATAGAAATCATTCAACCGTTTTTCGCTCACTACCCACAATCCGTTGTTCG
>CAMLET010000234.1 GCA_946479125.1 uncultured Flavobacteriales bacterium | reverse complement strand
GAGATAAGGAAAAGACGCATATGGGTGAATTTGCTGCTGTGAAGATAATGAAACTATAAAGTAAGATTCATTACTTTCGTTAATTGATAGTTATGACTGATTCTCCGTTCGATATCCAAAGTTTTATTCATGAGTTGTCCGATATTCCTTTGTCGGATATGCTTTGTGATTTGGATATGGAGCACGATAAGGTTATCCAACTTCAAGGACTACCAAACGAGAAACAGGTTTTTGAGATCAGCGGTTCTTTAAAGTCCATTCTCAAACAAGCACAAGAGTTTCGTAAAGAGGCGGATCTGAATTCCTTATGCGCTGTTCATTATCTGATTCATTGGAAAATTGAAGGAAATGAACTGAAAACACCTTTGTTTCTCTTTCCATTGCAATGGTCGGTTAACCGTCAAACGCAACAATTGAATGTTCAAAGTGATGAAGTTTTTGAGGTGAATCCTTTTGTGAAACGAATCCTGAGAAATTGGACGGATGAAAGTTTGCATATTGAGGATAGTTCTGTTGAACAGGTTTTAAGTTTCATTCAGGAGATCGCGGTCAAATATGCTATCGAATTACAACTGGAGGAAAAAGCGGTTCTTGGGAATTTTCACTATCACCGATTTCACATTTTGCGAGAATTGGAAGGAATTCAACGTTCATCCGATAAATCGCCTCTTTTGAACACCTTGTTGGGATTGAAGGAAAATGCAGTTGAACAGTTGGGTTTGCCCAATGGATTATTGACCGTTGCAGATACAGATCAGTTGAACGTTTTCAAGAATTTTGAATCTGAAAATGTGGTTGTTCAGGGTCCACCGGGAACAGGAAAATCTCAGGTTTTGGTAAATCTGCTGGGAAAATTGATCTCGACAGAAAAACGCACATTGGTTGTTTCTGAAAAGAAAGTTGCATTAGAGGTAATAACTTCCAAGTTGACAGAGTTAAATCTGAATCCGTTTGCATTTGTGGTTCATAGTCAGACCAGAAGTCGCGATCTATTAGAGCATTTGAAGTCCACCTGGTTGATGCTGGAGGATGGAGAAGATAATTTCAAACCTGGACTTCAACTTTCAAAACAGCGGTTGGCACAATTGCAGCAATTGCTGGATCGCCTCAGTTCTCCAACGTTGGTTGGAGGTGTTTCCTACAATGAGTTTCTGGAATTGAAGAAAGAAACACCAATTGATAATTTCAAATTTCGTTCGGATACTCCAGATATCAAGGAATGGCTGGAATATAAGAACAGTGTTCGCGCACTTGATATTACAGTTGGTGGATTGAATAAACTATCGGGTTACAAACCGGCTTTTTTTCAATTGAATAATGGCGATCGTAAGTTTAAATCGTGGTTGGAAACTTTGGTGCTTTTGAAGATGGCGCTGAATGTTCAATCGTTTCAAGACCTTAAGGATTTATATGAATCAACAGGACGATGTCAGCTGGTTGAAAACGAAAGATATAAACTCTACGCAAATCTGATTCAGAAGCCAAAAGAGTGGAAAAAGTTTGAACGTAATCGTTTACGATTAACTGAAATTTCCAATGAATTGGATGTTCAAAAAGCGGAAATTGGTCTTTGGAAAAAACAACCGTCAGCTTCTGAAATAGCAAGTTACGAAACTGCGAAAGGTTACTTTGCCAAATCGAAAATCAAACGAACGCTGAATTCCTATTTGCAATCGAAAGCAGTGAATCTCGAAATTGCTATCGGGAATTGGAAAAAACTGGAAGCGCTGAGAACCGAACTAAAAGAATTGGAAGCGTATTTCAATAACCTGGAGCTTTCTCCAAATCCATGGGAACTGGAGTTGGGAGCTGCTTTCGTAAAAAACATGAGCAGTGAATCGGAAGCAAAGCTTGCTGAAGTTGCTGGCTGGACCAGCGAAAAACGTCGTTCCATTTTAAATTTTCAGTCACAGATTGAAAACCTATACAAAGATTTTCAACGCTATTTATTGGTAGAAAATGCTGAAGATCTCGAGGCTGAGGTTTATCGTTCATCACAGAATTTTGAGCATTTACTTCCTTACAGTTCAAAAATTCAACCCCTTCCACTTTCTATATTGAATTTATTTGAAGAAGCGGGAAACTGGCATCATCTTCAAGCAATTATTCTTCTTTCCAATTGGCGAAAAACGGAAGCGTTGTTTCCTGAACTCATCAAGTTTGATGGCGAACAACTCCTGAAGAAAATAGAGAATTGTATCAAAGAGCAAACCGTCGATCAACATGACTTTGCGGAAGAATTGATTCATCTTCAATTCCAGAAATTCAAGAACAACAACGCACTTCTTCTAAAATCGTCGCAAAAATGCAGTGCGGAAGAAAAAGAGTTGCGAAGTCAATTGAAAAAGGGAAAGGCACTTTTGGTGAAGGAGTTTGGGAAATCCCGAAGTCATATTTCCATCCGTGAATTACTTGATTCTGAAGCTCGAATCTGGATCCAGGATTTACTACCGGTTTGGCTCGCAACACCAACTCAGGTTGCAGATCATTTTCCGCTGCAAACCGGTTTGTTTGATGTTGTTGTGTTTGACGAAGCAAGTCAGATTCCGCTACCAAATGCCTTTGGTTCTTTGTATCGTTCAAAAAGAGCATTGGTCGCAGGCGATGAACAGCAAATGTCTCCAACTTCCTATTTCGGAAAAAAATGGTCGGGACACGATTTGCTGCATCAGGCAATGTTCTATTACAAACGAGTTGCCTTGCGTCATCATTACCGCAGTGAACATGTGGATTTGATTGCTTTTTCAAACAAGCATTTTTACAACAACGAATTGCTCGTTTATCCTTCTTCAGAACGTAAACAGGTTTTATTCAGTCACTTTGTCCCAAATGGAATGTTTGTCGACCGGAAGAATGAAACCGAAGCAAAGGAACTTGCTAAAAAACTGAAGCAGATTGACTGGTCGAAACGTATTGGAATTGTTGCATTTTCAGAAGAGCAGCTCAAAACTGTTTGGAATGCTTGTGATGCTAAAACTCAAGAATTGATTACCGAAGGTCAGGAGAGCAACACCGTTTTCTTTAAAGCATTGGAACAAGTTCAGGGCGATGAAGCCGATTTGATGCTTATTTCAATGGGTTATGGAAAGAATGAAGAAGGAGAGTTTCATATGCGTTTTGGACCTTTGAATCAGAGTAACGGTTACAAACGTTTGAATGTATTACTTACCCGCGCCACTCAGGAAATTCATTTCTTCCACTCGGTTCTTTCCTCAGATTTCGGTATTTCAGCGAATGAAAGCGTGGATCTTTTACGTCGTTTTTTAGGTGATTTAGTTTCAGAAGAAAAGGTTTCACAACTCACCTTTCCGCATAGCATTGAGCCAACAGTTTTAGAGAATAACCAGCTTCAAATAGAAAACATCACTTCCAAAATTTCGAGTGCCGTTGAGTTAACTACTCTGCTTGGTGTTTTAAAGGCCAGGGGTTGGAATCCCACTTTAATCAATTAAAAGTACTAGTGGGTTAAATTATTTCATAACTGTTGTTAATTCTGTGTAAATTCATGGACTTCAATAAAACAACAATTATGAAAACTGCTTTGAGAACACTCTCACTAACCGCAGTGACGTTGATTTCGGTTGCAACCTCCTTTGCACAGAAAACCGAACTTGTCATTTCAAACTACCTGCAAAAAAATGCTCCAACCTGGGGACTAACAGCAAATGATGTAAAAAGCATTGCCATTAGTTCCACTGCAAGTTCACTTGCGCCAGGAGTAAAACATGTCTTTATTCATCAAATGGTTGAGAACACGCCAGTTGTAAACGGAGTTGCTTCAATTGCGATGAAGAACAACGAGGTGGTTCACGTTGCTCCAAGTTTGGTTTCAATTACTGGTTTACAAACCAATACAGTTTCATTACAGCCAATCGATGCAGTTATAAAAGCTTGCGAACAACTTGGTATTGCGTATTCTCCGGTGGCGATGATTTCGGAGAATGAAAGAGATAACCAATACATTTTTGGAGCTGGAATTTTAGCATACGATAATATTCCGGTCAAACTATTGATTAGAGCCGATAAAGGTCAGTTGAACTACGTTTGGGATTTAAGTATCAATCCAATTGGCTCAACAGATTGGTGGTCGGTACAAATTTCTGCGTCTACCGGTGAAATGTTGTTTAAGAATAACTGGACCGTTTCGTGCGGACATTCTCATACTTCTGAAAACACGGTTTGCAATGCAAACACAGTTTCTTGTGCTCCACCTCCACCTCCTGGAATGGATCAGTACAAGGTTTATGGTTTGCCATTGGAAAGTCCGAATCATGGAAATCGTGGAATTTTGATCAATCCTTCTGATCCAACATTTTCACCTTTTGGATGGCACGATACAAACGGAACTGCAGGTGATGAATACACGATAACTCGTGGAAACAATGTGTACGCATCTGAAGACATGGACGACGATAACCAGCCAGGATATGCGCCTGATGGTGGACCAGCTTTAGATTTCAATTTTGAATACGATTCTACCTTAGGTCCGCTTGGAAACATGGATGCGGTAATAACAAACCTGTTCTACATGAACAATATCATTCATGATGTACTTGCACATTACGGTTTTGATGAAGAAAGTGGAAATTTCCAGGAAAGAAATTATACGAATCAAGGAAATGGCAGTGATGGTGTAAATGCTGATGCGTACGATGGAAGTGGAACGGATAACGCAAACTTCTCTACACCACCAGACGGTTCAAATCCGCGCATGCAAATGTACTTGTGGAACGTAAACAGCAACAGTGCGCATTTAAAAGTTCACTCACCTGATTCCATTGCTGGAAATTACCATACTGCATATGCCACTTTTGGTCCAGCTATTGAAGTTGGCAACCCCATTTTGGGAGAAATGGTTTTGGTGATCGACGATGGAGTTGATACAACAGATGCTTGTGATAATATCCTGAATGGCCCTGAGTTGAATGGGAAAATTGCGTTGGTTCGTCGTGGAAACTGTAACTACATTGAAAAGATGTATGCTTGTCAGGATCTTGGTGCAATTGCCGTGGTTTTTATCAACACTCAGAATTCTATTCCGGGATCAATTGGTGGAACTGCGCAGGCAAATAATCCGGTAACGATCCCAGCTTGTATCATTGGAAAAATGGACGGTGACAGCATTATTGAATCGCTTGTTGCTGGTGCAACAGTTGATGCTGAGTTGTGGAGTTCGGGTGATGTCGACGCTTTCGATTCTGATTTGGATAATGGCGTTATTGCTCACGAATATGGTCATGGTGTTTCGAACCGCTTAATTGGTGGTTCAGGTAATACCAATTGTATGTATAACGATGAGCAATTGGGTGAGGGTTGGTCAGATTTCTTTGCATTGATCTTAACGATGAAATCGGATATGGCTTCTGAACGCACACGCGGAATGGGAACTTACGTAAATGGTGAAGCTGTTACCGGAGTTGGAATTCGTCCAACACGTTATTCTACGAACTTTGGAATGAACGCGGCAACTTTGGGTTATTCAAACTCTATGACAGCTGTTCATAGCAGAGGTTATGTTTGGAATACGATGCTTTGGGAATTGACATGGGAGTTGATCGATGAATATGGATTTGATCCGAACATCAAAACTGGAACTGGTGGAAACAATATGGCTTTGGCTTTGGTGGTTGAAGGTTTGAAATTGACGGCATGTAATTCAGGGTTTATTGACGCAAGAGATGGAATTTTGGAAGCAGAATTTAGTTTGACCGGATCTTTAATGGGTTCAGGAAATTATCCACTGGCATTAGATCATGGTCTTAAACTACTTTCTCTTGCAAAAAAAATTAATAATCCTCGTAAATT
>CAMLET010000233.1 GCA_946479125.1 uncultured Flavobacteriales bacterium | reverse complement strand
CGATCACTTCCTTACTTGTGTCAGGAGTTGGAATAACTTCCAATAAAGGCAGATAACGAGGTGGATTGAAGAAATGGGTTCCTGCGAAATGCGCTTTGAAATCGTCAGATCTTCCGTCTAACATCAAGTGAATTGGAATTCCGGAAGTATTGGAAGAAACCAAAGTACCGTGTTTTCTGAATTTTTCTACCTGTTCGAAAACAGATTTCTTGATATCCAATCGCTCAATTACGACCTCAAGAATCCAATCAACGTCCGCAATTTTCGACATATCGTCTTCAAAGTTTCCCGTTGAAATTCGACTAGCGAAACTCTTTTTGTAAATAGGAGAAGGATTTGAAGTTAAACAGGTTTGCAACGCAGTATTGACAATTTTATTTCGAACTGCTTTGTCTGTAAGCTGTAAACCTTTCTTTTGCTCATCCTCCGAAAGTTCTTTCGGAGCAATGTCGAACAGAATAACTTCTATCCCAACATTTGCAAAATGGCATGCAATTCTGGATCCCATAATTCCGGAACCAAGAACCGCTACCTTTTTAATAATTCTTTTCATACTATGAATTCGAGTTAATATAGAACTGATCGTCCATTACCTTGTCGATTTGAATCATGACCTCATGAAAATTGTCGATTTGTTCCTGCGAAAATTTTGCTGAGAGCTTGTTGTTGAGTTCAAAAACAACATCACGGGCAATGTAACGCGCTTTCAATCCTTCTTCGGTAAGGAAAATGCGCACAATACGCTTATCAATTTTATCTTCTTCTCTGCTGATCAGACCTTTTTCTTCCATCGTTCGTAAGGTGCGTGAAAGACTTGTGGGTTCCATTCCCATTTTTGGTCCAAGCTGCGTACTTGGTGTTCCGTCTTTGTCGATATGAAGTAGAATATATCCCACAGACATGGTGATTCCGTGATCGTTCGCACGTTGGTTGTACATCCTCGACATCTTGATCCAAACGGTTCTAACGCTTAGATCGAACAGATAATTGGGTTTCTGTTGCATATAGTAGTGTTTTTGCTTTCTTAAACTTAAAGATATAAAAAATATATTATGCAAGCATATATTATGCTATGCATATTTTTATTAAAACTAGAATAATTTTTACTCGAGAAAGGGAATAGGGATGTTAATTTAGTGAAATGTGATTCTGACTGATTTGGTTGTGGCCTCGATACAGCTTACTCGATCTGACATGCAGGATCTTTTGTCAGTTCGAGTGATCCCGACGTTAGGAGGATTGTATCGAGAACTACCAATTCTCCTGCTTTCTGAAAACAGTTCCGTTGAATTGGGCAACCAACTTGTTTTCCTGATTGAAAACTTCGGAAAGGTAGCGTCCAAGTGATTTACTGCAATTTACTTCTGTGCAGATGACTGTTAGAATGTCGTTGGTGAAAATAGGTAGGATGTGAGCAATGGATGTTTCTATGCTGACGCATTTTTGTCCACGGGAATTGGAAGCAAATGCCAAAGCTGAATCCGAAATAGCATAACTGATTCCGCCGTGAGTAATACCATGACCGTTACACATTTCGCTGCGAACGGTCATTTGCAATTTACAATATCCTTCTTTCACCTCAAGAATGGAAATTCCTAACCATTGTGAGTAGGTGTCTGTCGACATCATTTGATTCACAATTTCCTGAGGTGTCATGGTCTTATTTTTGAGCTCTTGAAAGTAACGAAATCATTGCAAGCATCACAATGAATAACTGTGTTCCTGTTTCGTCATCAAGACTTGTTCCGTCGGCATCTTCCATGCTGATTTCCATTGCCATGAATCGAACCAGATCCGGTTGATCAGAGAAGTCTTCTAAAATAGATTCGTCTTCAGTTTCGAAATATTCGTCAAGCAGTTGAAAATATTCTTCTTCGAAATTATCAATATCGTCATCTGAAACCGTTGACGGATGAACACCTGCCTGATTGTAAGCTTCAAGAACTACAGTAAAATAGTAGATCAGCAAATTTGCCAATTCTTCGTTTTGATACTCTTCTACAGATTGCATGATGTACCCCAACAAGGTTGGCTGCGCTGTAGTTTGAGCATCCGACAAACGCTCAATTGCATTTTCGTCTAATGTATCTACTTTTTTTATTGCGGCTTCAATGTGGCCGATCGTAACTTGAGACATACTTTTCTTTTTTGCAAATATAAGCTTTGAAGCTATTTTATTCCGTGTAAATTCGTTTCAATCGGTTTCATTTCACAAAAAATCATTATTTCTATCGTTACCTTTAGTTGATTTTTACATTTACCTGTAAATTATACCTAATGAAGAAAAGTATCCTCGCTCTTTCATTGCTTTTAGCGGCATGTTCTCAATCTGTCAATTCCAATTCTTCGTCATCAAAAACAGCTTCTGATAAAGAACAGAATCAGGTAAATAATGATGTTGGGAGTTTAAATACTCCGAAACAAGAATCGTTTTTAATTGATACGAAGGAGATTGTTTTGGTGACGTCTAAGCAAACTCGAATTAAAATTCCTGCAAATGCATTTGAAACATTGGATGGGAAAAATCCGGGGAAGAAAGTGCGTTTAACCTTTTCTGAATATCAAACTACAGGTGAAATTATTGCGAGCGAACTTCCAATGGTTTATACAGATGAAAATGGTAAAACCATCAATTTTGAAAGTGCTGGAATGTTTGAAATTCGTGCATTTGAAGGAAGTGAAGAGTTGAAATTGAAATCCGGAAAAGAGATAGAAGTAGAGTTGGCTACTCCAACAGATGGGATGTTTAATTTCTACCAGTTGGATGACAATACACGAGCTTGGAAAGAAGAAAAAACAAATCTTCGACCGATTCGAAATCCATATTTGGAACAAACAGCAGATTCAATTAAGGCATTAGAAACAGCAGCTGGAACAAAGCCCAGAAAACCTGTTGAGCCGCAAGAAGGAGATCGATTGATCGATATTAAATTGAATGTTGCGAAGTATCCTGATTTTGCAGAACTCGGTCCGGTAATGTGGAAGTATATGGGAACGGATGCTAAAGCAGATCCTGCGAAAAATGAAAAGCTGTTCCATACCAACTATGAGTTCATCGCTATTTCTCCGGCAGAATCGAATAACATGGTTTTCAACGTTCAATTTGCTTCAAAGAAAGATACTATTTCATTACCCTTAGCTCCAGTTTATACAGGGAAGTTAAAATCTAGAGGAGAAAAGTACTTCGCTGAAAAGCTGAAGAAATTCAATGAAAACTTAAAAGCACAAGAGGCACTTCGTAAGCAGAACAGAAATGAATCGAATTTATTGAGGGTGATGAAGTTGGATAAATTGGGGATTTACAATTACGACAGACAACTGAAAGGTTATAATATTCCTGTTTTGGCATCTTTCAGTTTTGATGATAAAAAGCATGCAGATAATCCGAATATGAATGTGTATTTGCTGCCGAAAGGAAAAGCAGCCCTGATAAAATATGATCTTCATTCGGCAGAAAAATTCGCGATTAATCCTGCGGAGGAAAATGTGCTTCTTGCTGTTGACGAAGATAATGTAGTTTATGCGTTGAATGATGCTGAAATTCGAAAATTGAATCTTCCTAAATACAAAGGGAAAAAGCTGGAGATCAAACTTCATAAAAAGGATACTAAAGTCAAAACTGCCAGGGAAATGGATCAATTCATTGCCACTTTATGAGACTTGGGTTAATTTTCATTTTTACATTATTTACTCTCGCTTTACGGGCTCAAAACGAAATCTTTCCATTGACCTGGGTGCCTCAAAAAACGGATAGTACATGGATGATCTTTCCACTTGAAGATTCATTGCGAACTCCTGTTCGGGTTGACTCCGTTGTAATTACTTCGTTTGGTAAGTTGTATGAAACGGCTTTTATTACCATTGATAATGGAAAGTATGGCGTTTTTTCAAGTGTAACAGAAAACCATTTGTTTAAACATGAGTATGACTCGATGTTTGTGTCTAACGGCTTGTTGTTTTTTAAAAAACAGGGGAGTTGGTCCTATTGCAGAATTTCAGATTTTATCGAAAGTTCAGTTAAAACAGTTCAAATAAAGAAACTAGGGAAAGTGGATTCTTTTTTTGCGAATGCCGAAGGAGTCTTTTATTGGCTGAATGGCGAACAAGGGCTTATATCGTATAGGAACAACATTCTTCCAAAATATAAATTCGTTCGTGAATATTTCGTTGATGAAGTGGCTACTAGTTATTTGGTTTCCGATGGAAGAGAGGTTGGACTTCTCAAGAACGAAAAAGAAGTGCTTCCAGTTCGTTACGAGGCAATTGAATTGTATGATCACGGTTGGTACCGATTTTGGATTCGTCAAAATGACTCGCTTGGATATTGGAATTATTTGACCCCGAATGATCAAGTGATACAGACCAATGGTTTCGATTTCCGTGTTTATACAAGAGAATTTTATAAGATCTATAATTCTGACAGAACACAGTCGAGGTTCTTCAAAAATCAAAATGAGTTGAACTTTGGCTACGATGATTACTTCTACCTCGGAAGCGACTTTCTCGCCGTACGAAAGAACGATAAGATCGGATTAATCAACACATCAGGAAAAGTTTTTTTTGCGCCGCAATACGATCAAATTGAAATATTGGATGCACACCGTTTGCGTGTATTGATAAAAGACGCTTGGTACTTGGCTGATTATAACGGAAAAGTGCTGAGTGATGCAGGTTTTGGAACCATTGTTCATTTTCAATTCTTGAAAGGGAAAGGCGATTTCATTCTTGACGCGGTACAGAATTATGCCATTAAGGGGCTCGAAGGAATGGGGATTATGAATGACCAGGGGAAAGTAATTGTAGCCCCAAACTATTCCGAGATTTCCAAAATGGGAGAGTTTTTTGTCGCCTTCAACGGTACAAATGTGGTTTACAATAGCGTTGGCAAGCGTATCTCTGATAAAGTTTACCCTGAGTATGGCAAAAGTTTCGACCAGTTTCTTGTAATGAAAACTGCTGAAGGTACGTTTGATATTTTATCAGCAGAAGGAAGAGTGAATGATCGTTCTTTTGAGCATTTCGTGAAATACAACGGAGCATTTAAATGTTATAACAAAACCGGTTTCGAAATAGTTGTTATGAGCGATGAGGTTCCGGCTCACGTGGAAGAAATTCAGTCGTTTACTTTGGATAATACCGTAGCTGTTGAGTATTTAGATACCTTGAAAAGCTGGACACTGCTTTGGACAGTGAATGAAGCGGAATTGGAAGAAACTCAAAAAACGGGGTATTGGAATTTACGAGAAAGTAAAACCACAAAAAACAGTAATTCGAACTGGATTGATGTAATTGATGGTGTTTTTGGATCAACGGAAATCTTAGCCGTTTCATCCTTTAAATCCCGAAAAATTCAGATGCCTTTTGGTCCGGAAATGAATGTTTACTTTGAAGGAGTGCAATTGAGCTTTTCAAGCTTTTATTTTCCTACTTCAAGTTTAGTAAGCACTTCATCAACTCGACCATTTTTTGCAGAAAGATCAGGTTGGGATAATTTAGATCTTTATGCCGACGGAACACAGCATTGGCATGGACCATCTAACATTGTTGCGAATATTGATCCGAATAAGATTTTTTCACTTGATCATTGCCTGCATTCAGGTTTTGCGGCGACTCTTGCTGAAAAAGCGGAGATTAAAACAACTTCCGAAAGTGAATTTGACCTGTTTTCATGGTGGGAGACCAAAAATGATTTTCAGAATATTCACCCGAATAGTTCCAGTTTAGAATTGGTGATGAATCCGAAGTTGAAGCTATTTCCGGAGAATACGACGGTTGTGCTACGAAGTGATAAAAGTCGTATTGATAGAC
>CAMLET010000232.1 GCA_946479125.1 uncultured Flavobacteriales bacterium | reverse complement strand
CAGGTGGCGTTATTAAAATAACCAAAGAACCGTTTACCAAAGTTGCTTCATTAAATCAAATCAACGCATACGGAATTGGAACCATTTATCACGTTAAATCAACCAATACCGATTTAATTTCCACCTTCAGAAAAGGACTCTACATTGGATCCATCACCGGTGAAATGCCTTTTAAAAACATTAATATGCGCGCCTTTGGTGTTGCAGAAACAAAAGACGCCGTTTACCTGGCAACCGAAAAAGGAATTTATCAATTAAAAGGGCAAACCCTTGTTAACGCAAACTTTCCTTATGTAAATGGAAAATCGTGCTCCATGATCTATTTCGATGGAGAAGAATTCTGGTATTCTGCATTTGGTGAAAGTTTGTGCAGATACAACCCAAAAACAAAGAAGTCATGGCATTATTCTGGAATTTCGGTCAATTTCCCTAAGTATTTCTATAATGGTCAAAAAGATTTTACCGAAAAAAAAGTCTACCTCGGAAGTAACTACGGTATTTGGGTCTTCGATAAAAACAAAGAGAAATTTACTCAATTATCCCGTTTCAGTCAATACGGAAGTTACTGTGGTAATTCCATTAAAGACAAATTTGGAACGCTCTGGTTTACACTCGATAAAGCTATAGTCGGAATTACGAAAAGTGAGAATTATGTAGTCATATCCGATAAAAAGAAACTGGAAAGCACTTTGCTTTACACCTTAAATACAGACCAGTACGGAAACTTACTGATTGGAACCAACAAAGGAATCAATGTCATAAAAGTTGACGCAGAAGGAAACGTACTGAATCAACACAACTACTCGCACTTTGAAGGATTTGAAGGGTATGAAACCAACATGCGCTCTTCCTATCAGGACGATCAGCGCATTTACGTTGGAACCATCGAAGGATTGTTTGAAATCAATTCATCCATATTAGAACATTTTCCGGTTCCTCCAAAACCCATTATTTCTAAACCCTACGAAGACAATCCATCGTCCATATATAACTCACATAAGCTAGAAGTTTATTCCTTCTCATGCATTCTGCCTAAGTCCAAAGGTATTTCCTACTCCTATAGGATTTTGGGCTATTCCAATAAATGGTCGGATCTAACAAAGGTGAGCGAAATCTCACTTCCGGAATTATCGGATGGCGACTATGTTTTACAAGTTAGAGCAACTTATGATGGAATTCACTTTTCTCCAATAGCTACGGAAAAGATTCAAATCCGATTACCACTGTACAAAAACAAATGGTTCCTGGTTTTGATAGTAATCCTGCTCGGAATTCTGAATTTGGCATTTTTGGAATGGTCTAAGAATTTCAAGTCGAACAAAACCATTGACACGAAAATCTTAACACTGGATACACGATTGATCCCTAAATTGATTTTCTTCTGCTTTGTAGCCTCTATTATTCTCCCACTAATTATCAATACCGTTCAAAGCGACTTTGTTGTAGATTCTGTGATCATTTTCATCCAATCCGGAGCGATACTCACACTCTATTTCATTTCAAAATTCGCAATCGAAAAGATCCGTTTACTTCCATTAATCATGTTCGCAGCCTACGGAACATATAGTATTGTGATTCTGAGTTCGTTCTATTCCATTTACGATTCCAATTTACATCCTTATCCCGTTATTCAGCTGTGTATTCTTACATCTGTAATGCCTTTCCTATTCAGTAGAATTCGAATTGTCATTTTCACAAGTGTTGCACAGTTAGTAATCAGTGTTTGTTTGATCATAGTTCTGAATGAGACGATATACAACGAACTGCTTTTCATTATTGCCGTTGTGATTTCGTCGGCACTAGTTGTTATTTTCAGTTTTGTTCGACTCGATTCACTTGACAAACTCATTTTTGTAAACGGAATTATCAATAGAGGAAATGTGATTTCCATTTCGTTTGATGAAAACAATATCATCACTTACTGTTCCGAAAACATTAGCAATTACTTCGCTTTCGAAAGTGAATTCATTACGGGAAAACCCACTTCCATTTTCAACGATATTGTTGTTGACGAAGAACTGCGCGAATCAAAACTTACTGAGCTTTTTGTGGACGGTAAGAGCATTAATATGCCGATGCTCAGTAAAGACGGTAAACTCATTTGGGTAGAATGGGCATGTAAAGAACTTTCTCAGGAAACGAAAGTGATCATGGGGCAGGATATTACCGAGAAACTATTGATCAGTAACAACTACGAATCACTTGTTGAGAACGCAAAAGATTTGATATTCAATACAGATATTAACGGTCACTTCTTATTTGTAAATGAGTTTACCAAAAAGCTTTTAGGATACAGAGAAGAATCATTGATCGGTACAGATTCATTGAAATTGATTGTACCCGAATATCAGAAATTTGTTCAGGATTTTTATTCTGAGCAATTCAAAAACCGAAATAAATATAGCTACCTCGAATATCCGATTCGAAACAAAGCCGGGAAGATTTTTTGGCTTGGACAAAACCTAACACTTGTATTTGAGCCAGGAAGCAGAGATCGTGTTTCCGGATTCATGGTATTGGCGAGAGATATTACAGAAAAACGTGCGAATGACCTGTTGATGGAACAACAAAACAAGGAGATTGCTCAAAGTATCAAATCTGCAAAACGCATTCAATCCAACTTACTTCCAGGTTTAGATTCTTTTCAGAACAATTTTGCAGAATCATTCATCTTCTTTAAACCAAAAGACATTGTAAGTGGCGATTTCTATTGGATTGAAAAGGTTGACAATAAAGTAATTGTTACACTGGCAGATTGCAGCGGACACGGAATAAGCGGTGCATTCTTAACCATTCTGGGTTACAACTTGTTGAACCAAATTGTACTGGAACGTCGAATCTGTGATGCTGATGTTATTATCAATACTATGGGAGATGAAATTCAAAAAGCCTTGAAGATCAAATCTTCCGAAAAAATGCATCGTGAAATGGATTTATTGGTTCTTGTTTTTGAAGGAGATTCCGTTTCTGTAGCAAGTAACGGCGTTGGATTGATTCATACTTCTGAAACCACAGTTCAACATTACAGAAACACCATTAACAATGACAAAGGCATGGTTGAAAAACTTGTACTGCAGCTGAAAACGGATGATACGTTGTATTTACTTACTGATGGTTATAAGAAACAATCTGGTGCTTTGGCGGGTAAAAAATTCGGAAGCAGTCGCCTGGTAGAATTCGTGGAGAAAATACATCCGGAAAGTTTGGTTCTGCAAAAGAAATACTTCGAAAACACCCTTAGAAACTGGTCGGAAGGTCATGATCAAAATGACGACATCACCGTAATTGGATTGCGAAATTTCAAACTACCTGTTTGAACGGTAAACCAAAAACCAAACAGGCAAAAAGGAAGTTAGTAAACTCAATACTGAAACCAGACTCACAATCATAATTCCATCCGAAACATTGAATGAAATTGGAAAAGCTTTTCCCATTGCGTTAGGCATTTCCAACAAGCCGAAATTGATTTGAAGCAGACATATTCCAACACCAATCAGTAAACCCCAAAAGATTCCTCTTCCTGAAATCAACAAACCTTCATAAAAAAAGATCTTGAAGATCGATTTCTGGGTCATACCAATTCTATAAAGCGTTTGTAGGTTTTCCGATTTCTCGTTGTACAACATATTCAACGAAGCAATAAGGTTGAACGCAGCGAGAACGAAAATGAATCCAAGAATGAAAATGAGAATCTTTTTCTCCGTTTTTGCCGTTTTGAAGATCAATTCATTCTTTTCTCCCGCTGTTTTCACAACGAATTTAGAACCTACAACACTTTTTATGTTATCTCTGATTTCTTCAGGATCGGTATTTGGTTTAAGGGAAACGTAAACGGCTGTAATCGCCGAATCGTAATCCAATTGTCCACGCGCAAATTCCAAAGGAACAAGAAGTTCACTCTCATTCACCTCGCGATTGTAGTTCATTTTTCCACTTATCCAAAGAGGAGTTAACTTAAATGGACTTTTATGAAAAACCATTGGAGCATCTCTCAATGGAGTGTAGATCATTAATTCTTGTCCGCCATTCAATTCAGAAATATAACCTTCCAGTTTGTCAAGCAGTGTAGCACCAATAATTCCACATTCTTCAGTTCCAAGTTTGAATTTCCCTTTTCCTTCAATAATGTGACTGTCTATTTTACATGCCGCCAAATAATTAGAATCAACACCAATCATGTGGGCATTCACCCATTTTTTTTCGCGTTTCAGTACTACAATTTCCTCCACCGCACGTGAAGTTGACTCTACACCATTTAGCGCATTTAATTTCTTAAGAGAAATAGTGTTTTCATTAAAGGTTTTTCCTTCTGCCGAACGAATGGTAATTGCAGCATCGTAATCTGAATAAAGATCAGCAACAACATGTTCGATTCCGTTAAAAGCTGCAACCAAAACAACCAACGCAGCTGTGATTATGGCAATACCAACAACAGATACACCAGTAATCCAGCGCACCAAACTGCGTTGTTTACTTGTGTACTTTAAATACCTCCGCGATATGAAAAAAGGAAGATTAATCTTTTAGAAGATTATTGATCTCTTCTGCATAATCAAGAGAATCATCAATGTAAAAAGAAAGCTCAGGAATCTTGTGCATATTTTTCAAGCGTTTTCCTACTTCACCTCTAATTTTTCGTGCGTTATCCTGAATACTTTTCAAAACCAATTTTTTATCCGGACCAGCAAAAACACTAATATAAACTCTTGCAATACCTAAATCAGCAGATACACGAACCACCGTTACAGAAACCATTGCTCCCAAACAAATTTCGCTTGCATTACGCTGAAAAAAAACCGCTAATTCTTCTTGAATTACGCCTTCTACTCTATTCTGACGAATTGAACCCATGATGCAAAGGTAATAAACACTATAAGACTTAAGACCGCTTCGCTTAAAGACATTAGACTTTTATCTGATTTTAGGTGAAATGCGTCTTTCATCTTTTGTCTTTAAGTAAGGATGATAATCCTTGCGGTCTTTTGTCTTTTAGTCTTGAGTCTTTGTTAACTTTGTCGTTCTATGGCATCAATGAAAGAAATATATCGCTACACGTTTTCCTATAAAAGACCAGCGTTTCTTACCATTTTCTTCAATTTACTTTATGTTGTATTCAACTTATTATCGTTGATTCTTTTCATTCCATTTTTACAATTGATTTTTGGAAAGACGGAAGAAATGGTCAAACTTGCCAAACCAGTTTATCACGGAGGTTTTATAGAGTTTTTCAAACACATAGCTAACGTGTATAATTACACTATGCAGGAAATGGTGGAAAAAGACCCGAAAGATGCTCTACTTTTCGTCTGTGTCACAGTATTCATTGCCTTTTTCTTCAAGAATGTTTTTAGATATTGTGCTATCTGGTATCAGAGTCAATTGCGAATGGCCGTTGTTCGTGACTTAAAAAACAAACTCTACCGTAAAGCTCTGCGTCTACCAATGTCTTTCTATGCCAATGAGAGAAAAGGTGATTTAATGGCCAGAATGAGCAGTGACGTTGGTGAAATAGAAATTGGTGTAATTGCTATTTTGGAATTGATTCTCCGTGAACCATTTGCAATTTTATCAGCGGTTGCGGGACTTTTAGTCATAAGCCCAAAACTCACATTAATATCATTTATCTTATTGCCTATTTCCGCATTCGTGATTTCCAGAATCGGGAAAAGTTTAAAACGAACAGCCAAGCAAGGTCAGGAACAAAATGGAATTGTCACTTCAGCAATCGACGAATCGCTATCTGGAGTAAAATTGATCAAATCGTTCAGTGCTATTGATTTCATGACTGAAAAGTTTGAAACAATCAATCT
>CAMLET010000231.1 GCA_946479125.1 uncultured Flavobacteriales bacterium | reverse complement strand
GAGTTGCAGAGCTGGAAGTTAATCAAGGTCAGCCACGTGATGGGCGACCGGCGCGGAAAAGCGTATTTCCAGTAGAAACAATATCGGCAATTGCATCGGCTAAATCAAGAGACGGCGCAATTTCTACGGAGCCGGAAATCGTGTGAATATCTGCCGTTACTCCTTGTTTCAGCAAATACTTTCGTACCGAATTCGGATACGAAGTTGCAATTCGTTTTCCTTCTAAATCCTGAGCAGTTTGAATGTCGGAGCTTTTAGGAACAGCAAAAGAAACTCTGCATTTCGAGAAATTAAGCGGGAGAATTACATCCACCGGAGTTTCATCTTCTTCCAATAAATTCGACCCGACAATTCCCAGATCTACCACTCCGTCTGCAACATATTGCGGAATATCTGAATTTCGAAGAAAAAGCAATTCTGCTGGATAATCTGACGTGATGACTTTCAATTGTCCGTCGCGGTAATCGACTTTCAAACCGCATTCTTTCAGGAGTTCCAGAGAACCTTCCTGCAGTCGACCTGATTTTTGTAAAGCAATAATTAAACGTTTCATGTTTTAAATTATAGCTTGACTTCCAAAAGAGTTGTGTGAAAAGAAATGACAACAAAAAACCCGCTTGAAAGCCAAGCGGGTTAAAGAGTTATAGATATACAATCATCTCACCAAAGCGCTTAGCTGAGTGCGTGATGATGATGATGTAATTGTGTCATTTTCATGAGGCAAATGTATATCAATTAATTTAATACTAAATCGATTTGCGAAAAAATTAATATCACTTAGTCGTATTTTGATCAATTTAGACCAGAAAAAATTCCACTAATTTTAGGATTGCACACTCCATTCATTTGTAATTAGTAATTCGTCACTTGTAATTAAAATCCATGTTCAATATTACAATCTTCATCATTGGTTCAGTCGCTTGCGTATTTTTCATTTGGCTTTGGATCAATTACCGCAAACTAACGCATCCCAAATGGAAACTTCCAACAGAATCTTTCCCGGTTGAATGGCGAACATTTCTCATTAATGAAGTCATTTTCTACAATTCATTAGATGCTGAAGAAAAGAAACGTTTTGAATTCAAGGTTCAGGAATTTCTGTTGAATTGCCGAATTACAGGAGTTCAGACCAATGTGAGTTTAGGAGATCAATTACTTGTAGCCTCAAGCGCGGTTATTCCCATTTTTGGCTTTGATAATTGGCGCTATTCCAACATTCGTGAGGTTTTGCTCTACCCTTCTACTTTCAACGAGAATTTTCAGTTCGATGAACACAGCGAGGACAAAATGGTTCTGGGAATGGTGGGAAGTCACAACATGGAAGGCTTGATGATCTTATCAAAGGAAGCACTTGAATTGGGATTTAAGAATGAATCCGACAAACACAATACTGCGATTCATGAGTTTGTTCACTTAATTGACAAAAGCGATGGTGAAGTTGACGGAATTCCGAAAGCGTTGCTCGAAAAACAATACACAATTCCCTGGATTAATCTGATGAATAAAGAAATCAACCGCATTAAAACAGGTGACTCTGATATTCGTGCATACGGCGCAACCAACAATGCCGAATTCTTTTCGGTGATTAGCGAGTATTTCTTTGAACGACCGAAATTACTGGAAGAAAATCATCCTGAATTGTATCAATTGCTGGAGAAAATGTTCAACCAGAAAATGACTGATAGAAACCTCAATAAACGAAAAATGGAAATTGGACGTAACGACGATTGTATTTGTGGGAGCGGTGAGAAATTCAAGAATTGTTGCGGGAAACCACACTATGAAAAGAAAAGTTAGACTGAAAAACTGTTTTTATTAAATCGTCCAAGGTATTCTAACGGCGTCATTCCCGTAATCTTTCGAAACACTTCGCGAAAGGCTTTTACGTCAGAATAACCGACTTCATACATTATTTCGTTAATTGTTTTTCGGCTGGATTCAATGGATTTTTTTGCTGACTCAATTTTCACACGTTGCGAATACTCGATTGGTGTATTTCCTGTTGCTTTAATAAATCTACGATCAAAATTTCTTCGTCCAACTGCAAATTGAGCCGAAAGTCTTTCAATTGAAATCTTTTCTTCGATGTTGTTTTCAATGTACGTTTGAGCTTGCTGAATGATGTGGTCATCATGTTGTTTTTGTCCGGCAAAAATAGAAAAGGCAGACTGACTATTCCTGTCGATCTCAATCTGGAACACCTTGGAGCAATAAATCGCCGTTTGACGATCATAATATTTCTCTATCAGATAAATCATCAGGTTTAGAAATGAATAAGCCCCACCATTGGTATAAATGCCATTTTCATCCGTGATCAATCTATCCGTTTGCAAATTCACTTTCGGAAATCGATTTCTGAAATTCTCCGCAACCGACCAATGCGTTGAGCACGATTTCCCATCTAACAATCCGCACGCAGCGAGCAAATATGCCCCGGTACAAATAGTTGCAATCTCAGCTCCATTCCTGTATTGATCTTCCACCCATTTGATCAATTCGTTATTTCCGTTAAGTGCCAACTGATAATTGTGGTTAAGGGATGGAATTACTATCAGATCCGTTTTAGGCAATTCATCTATTGTAAGGTGTGGGTTCACAGTAAAAAGGCCATTATTGAAAGTTACTTCTTCCGTTACACCAACCAACTGAATAGAAAACACCTCTGGTTTACCGGAGTTTTTCCAGTACAAATTCGCTTTACTGAATATCTCGTAAGCACCGGTAATACTGCTTAAATTATTTTCTCCTTCGGGAATTACAATTGAAAGGTGTTTCATTTCAAAGACTTTGTACAAATGTAGCTTTTCATCTTGTCCAAATCAACCCCTTAAAATGTCTTTTTCACACAATACGTCAGTGGAATTTAGACTGTACTTTTACCGAAATCAAATCTTAAAAAGAAGAAAAATGGACACAACACAAATAGCCTTAAAAATGGTTTTCGATAGATGGAACGGTGCTTTGAAATACTGTGACACTTTAATTAATTCGTTGACCGATGAACAGCTGCAACAGGAGATTTCTCCAGGAAAGAATCGTGGAATTTATCTACTTGGACATTTGATAGCAGTTCATGACGACATGATCATTCTGCTTGGACTTGGAGATAAATTATTTCCTGAATACCATGTTCCATTCATTAAATCAGCAGACAAAGTGGTTTCTGAACTTCCTTCTTTAGAAGAACTTAGAGCAGCGTGGACAAAAATGAATGTGTTTTTGGAAGAGAAATTCAACGGAATGAATGCCCAAAGCTGGTTCGAAAAACACACAGCAGTTTCAGATGAGGATTTTGCTTCAGAGCCACATCGCAATAAACTAAACATTATCATCACAAGAACAACGCATTTAACTTATCACACAGGTCAAATGGTATTGCTGAAACCGAATTCATAAAAGCAATCACGATGAAAGAGCAGAATTTTACTACAACTCTTTTGGTAGATCAATCTCCTGAAGAAGTTTTTAAGGCGATCAATAATGTAAGCGCTTGGTGGCACGGCGAAATTGAAGGTCGTACAACAAATTTGAACGACGAATTCTCTTATAGAATGAAGGAATTTCATTTTTCAAAACAGCGAATTACTGAACTGATCCAAAATCAAAAAGTCGAATGGCTGGTTACGGAAAGCAAGTTGAGTTTCACGGAAAAACCGGATGAATGGACTGGAACAACCATTCGATTTGAAATCTCAGAAATAGATGGCAAAACACAACTTCGTTTTTCACACATTGGTTTGACACCTGAATTTGAATGTTATGGCGATTGTTCAAATGGCTGGAGTATGCTCATTCACGAAAGTTTATTGAGTTTACTAACGGTTGGAAAAGGAAAAGAAGTTTTTGAATAACTTCGATATAAAAGAAAAATGCCCTGATTCAACTGCGAATTGGGGCTTTCGAATTTCTAGAAATTAAGGATTGAGTATACTCTCCCAAAATTGGGAAATGCCAAAATAAACCACACCACCAATCAAAAACGCTGTCATAGTGGAAATCAAATAACTTAAAACGTAGAGTTGAACTTTCATTTTGCCATTCAATTCCGGAATGTTCTTCTTTTTAAATACCGGATTTTGAGTTTAGCGAAATAAGCCTGTGGAAAAAGGTACAAAAACAGGAATGCAAGAACGCCAAAAACTCCTACTGCAATCAAAACTGTTTCAATCATACGTTCGTTAATCAAAATGAACTCCGGAGAACATCAAAAACAAAATTCCACCAAGTATAAATATTACAATCCCGGCCATCAGGTAAGCAATCAAAAGAAAGCATAGTTTTGTTAACGTAGAAAGTGATTTATTGGGGTAAACCTTCATATACCAGGATTTTACCAACTTATATAACGGTATAGGAATCAGTAAGAATAAAATGATGAGAACGCAAAACACACCCAGCATAATCATTCCTGCAGCTATTGCAGCTTGTAGTGGTATGACAATCATTCACCCAGTCTAATCGCAGCTTTTTGTCCTCCAACCTGAAGCGCAATACTTCCTTTCCTTCCAGATGAAGAAACCTTACGAGAAGAGATTTTGAATTTACCTTCTGAAACTACTTCTTCAGCGGAATTCAATAACTGATATTTGTAACATCCTTCTTCCAAAACAAGAATTAATGAGTTGGATTGTACTGAGCTGCTTTCAGAATTGGCATCTTCGTTCAAAAAAGGCACTTCTCCTTTTTGACGATCGTCTAAAACCAAATGATATTGCCTGGTCTCATCAACATTCTGAAATAAATAAACGAGGTATTCACTTTTCTTATGACAACCCGAGAGTGCAAAGAAGAGACACAAAAAGACTGAGATGTATGTTAGTTTCATGAAAGCTTAAACGAACTTCTGCGATGAATATTTGAAAGTTCCTGAAAAGAATCGCAATTCCTGTTTCGAATTTTATAATTTCATAAAAACATAAAATTATGTCTGAATCGTTCATCAGTAAAATCTCGCAAAAAGAATTTCCAATCTCGGAGAAAATCTCTGCAAATACTCTCCGAAACTCACTGATGGAGCTGATTAAAAAAGACCATCCTGATTTTGGACGTGAAGATAGTCTCTCAGTAATTGAATTGAATTTCTACCGTGAAAAATACATTTCAGAATACCTAACAAAGGAAATTGGTGAAATTGGCGAACTGGAAAAACAGGTACTGAACAACCTGAATGATTCTAAAACATTAACCAGTACGCTGGAAGATAGTGAAAGTGACAAGTCTACCGTTGGACAACGTATTGCGGATAAAGTAGCCACATTTGGAGGCAGCTGGACCTTCATTCTTTCATTCGGAGCATTTCTGTTTCTATGGATTTGCGTGAACGTTTTTGTGCTAACCACAAAAGCTTACGATCCGTATCCTTTCATTCTCCTAAATCTGATCTTATCTTGTATCGCTGCTTTGCAGGCACCTGTAATTATGATGAGTCAGAACCGTCAGGAAGAAAAAGACCGTGAACGCGCCAAGAAAGATTACATGATCAACCTAAAATCAGAATTAGAGATCCGCATGCTTCACGAAAAACTTGATCATTTGATTATGCATCAACAGCAAGAGTTAATTGAAATCCAAAAAGTTCAGATCGATATGATGAATGAATTGATGGAGAAAGTGAATAAAAAATAATTACAATTTACTAGTGACTAATTACAAATTAATTCTTGATTCTCAATTTGTAATTAGTAATTAGTAATTTGTCATCCGTAATTGAATCCAACTATTATGATTACAGCATATCTTACTTTTAACGGAAACACTGAAGAAGCATTTGACTTCTACAAAACTGCCTTAAATGGCAAAATCACTGGAATTAATCGTTTTGGTGAAGCTCCCA
>CAMLET010000230.1 GCA_946479125.1 uncultured Flavobacteriales bacterium | reverse complement strand
AACGAATTTTATGAGTAAAGCAAGAAACATTATTGGATGGGTATTGGCAAGTTTAATCACAGCATTTCTGTGTTTTAGCGCAACTGCGAAACTTGGTTTAATGGATTTCCCAGGAAAAGAAGAAATGTTTACAACAATGGGATTAACAGGAAACGAGCCTTTGGCAGTTGGAATCTTAGAAGTTCTTTGTGCATTTATATTCTTAATTCCAAGAACTGGTGTTATCGGAACGATGTTGATCTGTGGATACATGGGTGGAGTAATTGCAACGCATTTGGAGCACGACAATGATCTTTCATTCGCAATTCCATTTACAATTATTGTTGGTATTACCGCATTGATCAGATACCCAGAGTTAACGACTCGAATTATGGGTAAAAAGTAAATAGAAATTAGATAATAGAAAATAGGCGGTTCAGTTGAAAGACTAACCGCCTTTTCTATTTCTTTTCAATTCTACATTTTCAATTTTGACTTTTAACTTGATATACTGAGCTTGTCGAAGTATCTTTGCCCCACTCTTATCATAATTTATACATAGCATGCAACTGTGGAATACATTTAGCAAAGAGGAATTGGAGCAAAAATTGCGCGAAGCCGGTTACGAATTTGTAACGATTTCTTTCTACAAATACGCGAAAATTGCCAATCCTCAACTTTTCAGAGATTATCTCTATCAATTATTAGATCAACTTAAGGTTGTTGGTCGAATTTACGTGGCTTCCGAAGGAATTAACGCCCAAATTTCAGTTCCTGTCAATCAGTTCAATAACTTCAAAAACGATCTTTATTCAATCGATTTTTTAAATGAAGTTCGATTGAATGTTGCTGTTGAGGAAGAAGGTGCTGAATTCCCGTTTCTAAAGCTAAAAGTAAAAGTTCGCAATAAAATTGTTGCAGACGGCTTAGACGATGAAACCTTTGATCCATCTGATATAGGGAAACACCTTTCCGCAAAAGAGTTCAACGAACTTACAGCAAAGGAAGATACCATTCTGATCGATTTTAGAAATCACTACGAAAGCGAAGTTGGACATTTCAAAGGCGCCATTTTACCAGATGTTGATACTTTCCGTGACTCTCTGCCACACATTGAGGAGGAATATTTGAAAGGCAACGAAGACAAAAACATCGTAATGTATTGTACTGGTGGAATTCGTTGTGAAAAAGCCTCTGCTTACTTTAAACACAGAGGATTTACCAATGTTCATCAGTTGGAAGGTGGAATTATCAAGTACGCCAACGACTGCAATGCAGAAGGAATCGACAATAAATTTATTGGAAAGAATTTCGTTTTTGATGAACGCAGAGGTGAACGAATTACGGATGATGTAATTGCAAAATGTCACCAATGTGGAAATCCAGCTGATAATCACACCAATTGCGCAAACGAAGCTTGTCACCTACTTTTCATTCAGTGTGAAGAGTGTAAAACAGAATTTCACAATTGTTGCAGCAACGAATGTTCAGAAATTTCGCAACTCCCTGTTGAAGAGCAAAAAGCGCTTAGAAAAGGAAAATTGTACAGCAACGTAATCTTCAAAAAAGGAAGAGCTGCACATTTAAAAACGCGCGAACCTAAAGAAAATGATTAATTTTCCTTTCCAAAATTGAATAGTGTGTTAGCAGCAATAAAGTGGGACGTCAATCCTGAAATTATCGACGGTTATGCAACTCCGAATTATTACGGAGTATTGTTCATTACCGGAATGATCATCGGATACTTCGTAATTCGTAAAATGTTCCGAAATGAACTTGTTCCGGACGATAAGTTAGATAAACTACTTCTTTATATTGTACCTGCCACAATTATTGGTGCTCGTTTAGGACATGTTTTGTTTTACGGTCCGTATTGGGATCACGTTAACGAATTCGGTATCACAGAACGAGGTTATTTCTCACATCCATTGGATATTTTCAAAATCTGGGAAGGTGGATTAGCAAGTCATGGTGGTGCTATTCTAATTTTACTTGCACTTTGGATCTATTCCAAACGAGAAGTGAAACAGCCGTACCTTTGGATTTTAGACCGCATTTCTGCGCCAATTGCAATCACAGGAACTTTCATTCGCTTGGCAAACCTGGTGAATGGAGAAATTGTTGGTTATAAAACCGATGTTCCATGGGCATTCCAGTTCATGAGAGAAGATTGTAAATTCGAAAATTGTGATTGGGCCGATATACCTGCACGACATCCTGCCCAGCTTTATGAAGCAATCGGATATTTCATTGTATTTCTTTTATTGATGTATTTGTATTGGAAAAGAAACTGGTGGAAAATTCAGGGACGCATTTTCGGTGTTTTCTTAGTTGTACTATGGAGTGTTCGTTTCTTCGTCGAATTCTTAAAAGAAGGTCAAACCGACAGAGATGATGTTTGGGCGCTTAACACAGGTCAAGTTTTAAGTATTCCGCTTATCCTATTCGGTTTCTACTTGCTTTGGCGATCAAGAAACAGAAATCAAGATTCTATCTACGATCCGGAAAAAATATAACAGAAAAGGCTATTTACTTACATAAGTGTATTTCAATCGTTCGTTGTAGCCCTCCAGTGTCAGGAAGATTTCACTTCCAGCTTCTTTTTAGTAAGCGAATTCTGAAATATCGTAACGGAGTGTTTTGTATACAATCGCTTTACACACATCTTGTTTCGATTTGTGACTCAAACGAATATTTCGAATTGGAGGCAATGATTTACTGATCGAAGCACTTCCTTCCAATGCAAAGAAATGATCTTCACATCCTCCACCATAATGCACTTTCATTGTCAAGGTATTTCCTACAATGAAAACTGTGTCGATAGAAGTGTTTTGTACGGAATCTTTGGGAACAAAGGAATAACCGATTCCAGCTTTAACTTCTTTCTCAGGCTTTTTTGACTCAATCACCTGCCCTTCTCCGTCACCCTTAATCTTTGTAGTTCCGCAAGCAACCAAAAGTGCAATTCCTGTAATTCCCAATATCGATTTCATACTATTTCGTTTACAAACAAATATACTGCTTGATTCGTTATCGCAGCAACCAATTATTGTTCCGAAATAATGATACAACATTTTAAAAATCCAATATAATTTAATAGAACTTCTGATTTAATTAAACAAGAATGATCATAAACACTAGCGACCCTTATTTTTGGAGGTTTGAATGGTGAACTGAAAGTCGCTAAAATTCGGAAAAGCTCACAGAGATCATTCCGAATTTCGACTTTTAGAAGGCAATTCAAATGTTTCGCATTTGACTTCCTAATCAATGCAGAATTTCATATTGCGAAACAAACCAAAAATTCAGGTCTTGACTTTCTTTTGTTTCTTTTCTTTGGTCAAGCAAAGAAAAGAAAGCACAATTCCGAGTGTGTTTGAAGAAACTTATTTATTCCATAAAAGAAAAGGCGTAACTTTGCACCCGCTTTACTATACAGGTATGGCCTTTTAAAATTTTTGAATGAAGACAAAAACGTTGCGTAAAAACAAAGTCAATGTAGTTACACTTGGTTGTGCTAAGAATACTTTCGACTCGGAAGTAATGATGGCGCAATTGAAAGCAAACAAGTTTGAAGTTGAACATGAAGCGCAGCAAGACGATTCAGAAATTGTGATCATCAATACTTGTGGATTTATCGACAATGCAAAGCAGGAATCGATTGAAACCATTTTGCGTTATGCAGATGCTAAAAAAGAAGGATTGGTAGACAAAGTTTACGTTACCGGATGTTTAGCACAACGCTATAAAGAAGATTTAGAGCAGGAAATTCCGGAAGTAGATGCGTTCTTCGGAACAAGAGAATTACCTCGTTTATTGAAAACATTAAAAGCTGATTATAAGCATGAATTGGTTGGAGAGCGTTTATTAACCACTCCATCTCACTATGCTTATTTCAAAATAGCCGAAGGTTGTGACCGACCGTGTTCTTTCTGTGCCATTCCCTTGATGCGAGGGAAACATGTTTCAACACCAATGGACCAGCTGGTGAATTCTGCAAAAAGCTTGGCTGCTCAGGGAGTGAAAGAGATTTTATTGATCGCTCAGGATTTGACATACTACGGTTTAGATATTTACAAAAAGAGAAATCTTGCAGAATTGTTAGATCAATTGGCAACTGTTGAAGGAATCGAATGGATTCGTTTGCATTATGCTTTCCCCGCTGGTTTTCCAATGGATGTATTGGATGCGATGGTGAAACATCCGAATGTTTGTTTGTACTTAGACATGCCATTACAACACGGCTCTACAAAGATTTTACAATCAATGCGTCGTGGAATTACACGCGAGAAAACAGAAGCTTTGGTGAATACCATTCGTGAGAAAGTTCCGGGAGTTGCTATTCGTACAACTTTAATTGCAGGCTATCCGGGAGAAACAGAAGAAGATTTCCAGGAAATGTATGATTTTGTTGAACGTATGCGTTTCGACAGATTAGGAATTTTCACTTACTCACACGAGGAAAACACGCACGCTTATTCATTGGAAGATGATGTTCCAAGCGAAGTAAAACGTGAACGCGCAGATGCAATTATGGAATTGCAATCTGGAATCAGCTATGATCTGAATCAGGAGAAAGTTGGAAAAACATTCAAAGTCCTTTTCGACCGTATTGAAGGAGATTATTTTATTGGAAGAACAGAATTTGATTCACCGGAAGTAGACAATGAAGTTTTGGTGAAGAAAAGTGAGGGTTACGTTAGTATTGGCGATTTCGCAATGGTTGAAATCACCTCTGCAGACCATTATGACTTGTACGGTAAATTTTCGACGAAGTAACATTAACTTTCGATGAAGTTAATATTACGTTCATCTCTTTCTTAGTAAACCCGTTTACTAAATATTTGGCCTTCAACTGTTTAGTAAATTTGGCGTAATTATTAAAATTATACCTATTACTATGAGACGAACACTATTATTGTGTTCCGTTTGTCTATTGACGCTACTCGGAAATGCGCAGAGTCAAACGGTCACAACCAACCCAATCACTGAATTTTCTAATCCTGCACTTAATTCACAAGTTGCAAAGATTAACGAAAAAGAGGCCCAAATCGCATCAGCAACTTCTTCTACAAGAGCAGTAGTAGCACAACTTACTGAAGAAAGACAAAACCTTTTGAAAGAGTACAGTACTTTGCTCTCTAACGAATTATCGGTTACAATTGATCCAATTGAACAAACTGAATTAAGAGAAGAATTGGAGCGTATCAACGCTATTTTATCTAACACAAAACCATCTCAACGCTAATCCACGTTCATCATGAGAAATATTACTTTTAAAGGAATCGTTGCAGGTTTTGCACTTTCCTTACTAACTTTTGGGTCCGTTTTCGGGCAAGCTTTTACAGAAAATTTCGACGATATCACACTATTACCAGGTAATGGCTGGGTGATGCAAAATAATAGTGTTCCTGTCGGAACGATCCCAAACTGGATTCAAGGAGTCCCAACCAATTTCGCAGCATTCAATGGTGCAACCAATTCTTACATTGGTGGACACTATAATTTTACTACTGGTACTAATAATATCAGTGCCTGGCTAGTTACTCCAAACCGAACGTTCAAAAACGGTGATGTTATTACGTTTCGTGCAAGAGCCGCAGATGGAGGTTGGGCAGATCGACTTCAGGTGCGAATGAGCCCTAATGGAGCAAGTACAAATGTTGGTACTGGTTCAGCAGCAGCGGCAGTTGGAGATTTTACAACAATGCTTTTGGAAATCAATCCAACACAGGCAAATGGAGTATTTGTTAATGCATGGACATTGTATACAGTAACAATCACAGGATTAGCAGCACCAACTTCAGGAAGACTTGCTTTCCGCTATTACGTAGAAAATGCTGGTCCTACAGGAGCC
>CAMLET010000229.1 GCA_946479125.1 uncultured Flavobacteriales bacterium | reverse complement strand
GTTGGTGACGTGATGTATGATGGGATACTGCATTTTACGGGAATGGCGAAAGATAAAAGTACCATCCTGCAAACTTTGGGAGTGAAAGATGGCGAATTCCTTCTTTGTACGATTCATAGAGCTGAAAACACCAATGATATCAACCGCTTGAAAGGAATAATTGAAGGATTAAATGCCGTTGCAGAAACAATTGTTCTGCCTTTACATCCAAGGACACAGAAATACCTTTCGGATTACGGAATTGAATTGAAATCGCACATAAAAGTCATAGAGCCGGTTGGTTATCTGGACATGGTTCGATTGGAAGCAGGTTCGAAAAAGATTGTAACCGACAGTGGCGGGGTTCAAAAAGAAGCTTATTTCTTAGCGAAACCTTGTATCACAATGCGAGATGAAACGGAATGGGTAGAAACCGTTGAAAATGGCTGGAATGTGATAGTTGGAGCTGATACGGCGAAGATTAAAGATGCGATTGAAAATTTCAATCCGTCGAATCAAAGAAAAGACTATTTCGGGAATGGAACAGCGGCATTACAAATGGTTGAATTGATAAAAAAATATTAAAGTGAGGTTACTGATTCTTACCCAATATTATCCACCAGAGATTGGTGCACCTCAAAATAGACTTCATGAGCTTGCCCTGCGTTTAAAGGAGAAAGGTGTTCATGTTGAAGTCTTGACGGCCATGCCGAATTATCCAAAAATGGAAATTCAGGAAGGATATGAAAAAGGGAAGATCAGAGAAGAAGTTATTGACGGAATTCAAGTTCATCGAGCTAAGATTTATGTTTCTACTTCCAAGTCGATTATCAAGCGCTTATTGAATTATTTCAGTTTTGTTTGGACATCCTATTGGCGCGGTAGAAAGTTGGATTCGTTCGACTATCTGATGGTAGAATCACCACCACTTTTTCTAGGATATTCTGCCATGCGTTTATCCCGAAAGCTAAAAGCGAAGATGATCTTCAACGTTTCGGATCTTTGGCCTGAAAGTGCTGAAAAATTAGGTTTGGTAACGAATAAGCAGTTGTTAGGAATGGCTTATCGATTGGAAAAGAAATGTTATAGAAGAGCACATTTAATTACTGGACAAACAATGGGAATCGTTGATGATATTTCAAGAAGATTTCCTGAAAAAAGAGTGGTTTGGTTGCCAAATGGTGTTGATTTGTCTTTTTATAATCCGGCTGAAATTAAGTCTATTGGATATAGGGAAAAGCATGGGTTTACTAACGATCAAATGTTGTTTTTCTATGGTGGAGTAGTAGGCTATGCTCAAGGACTGGATGTGATTTTGCACGCTGCAAAACAAGTGGAAAGCAATCCGAAGATCCAATTTATTATTCAAGGAGCTGGACCGGAAAAGGATCGATTACTCGAACTGAAAAAATCACTTGGAGTAGGGAATGTTCATTTTCTGCCTCCTGTTCCAAAAAGCGAGATGCCCGGAGTCTTGAAGGATGTAAATGCTGCAATTATTCCATTAAGAAAATTGGATCTGTTTGAAGGAGCAATTCCCTCTAAGATTTTTGAAACGTTGGCTATGGAAGTTCCGATTTTACTAGCGGTTGACGGTGAGGCAAGAAGACATTTTGTCGACAATGCAAATGCAGCACTGTTCATAGAGCCGGAGAATGTGGAGCAATTAGTGGAGAAGGTAAACATATTGTTCAACAATCCAGAGAAAGCATCAGAAATGGGTAAGAACGGTAGACAATATGCTTTTACGGTTTTTAACAGGGATAAGATTGCAACTGAATTTTTGACGGAGTTGTAATCCCATTCACTTTTCTGAAATCCAACTTTACCGTCCTTTTTGTATCATAGTTGTCATTAGATCACTGACCTATGAAATAGACATTCAACTTGTTTTCATTTATTTTTCTGTTAACAATAATTAGTTGTGTCAATTCATGCACCATTGAAAAAAGAGTTTTTCGAAAAGGATATTCAATTTCTTGGAAGCATCAAGTGAGAGGCCCGAAGGAAAGACAACCAACGGAGCTGTTAGCAGAAAATAGCACTCAGGAATCTGAATTGGACTCACTTCCGATAAAGATAAATTCAGGAATGGAAGAAGTTAAGGGAGTGTTTGTTCCGACCGAAATTCTTGACAGTGTTTCAGAGTCCATATCTGTTGAAGATGCTCATGAAACAGCAACTGAATCTGATCAACAAGCAATAAATGAAAAGACTGAGGTCTTAAATTCTAAATCAAACGCAATCCGTTATTCTGGTGATCGTACGAGCAATATTTTTGCAGGGATTTGTGTTGGAATAGTTATGGGTTTCATTGTTTATGCTGTAATAGCTTCTGGTAGCATTAAATTCAATCCTAAAACTCCAACATTAACAATTGTGCTGATTGTCGGTGTTTCGATATTGATTATTGCATTGATCTTATTTGGAATAATCCGTGCTGTAATTAGATAGTCCACGATTTTAGTGTCAATATTTCGAGATTGATTTAAAAAGTCTATAGTCTCTCTTCTCTCGTCTAACCGTCTTTCATTACCTTTACCCCAAATTCATTTTCATGATTCCATTTTCTCCGCCCCGTATCGACCAAAAGGTAATTGATGAGGTAACAGCAGCTTTGACTTCTGGTTGGATTACGACCGGTCCGCGTACAAAATTGTTTGAGAAACAACTGACAGAATATTGCGGAAATAAATGTACGGTTGCCGTTTCTTCGTGGACAGCAGGAATGGAATTGTTGTTGCGTTGGTGGGGAATCGGTCCAGGAGATGAAGTGATTATTCCTGCAATTACATATTGCGCTTCTGCAAACGTGATTGTGCATACCGGAGCAACACCTGTCATGGTGGATTTGAGTTCAGAAGATTTCAATATTTCTGTGGAAGGAATCAGAAAAGCGATTACCCCAAGAACAAAGGCAATTATGCCCGTTGATATTGCTGGTTTACCATGCGATTATGATTCAATTTACGACATCGTGAATTCACCAGAAATTTTGGCGATGTTCTCACCGAATAGCGATTACCAGAAAAAACTTGGTCGAATTTTGATTGCTTCGGATGCTGCTCATTCTTTTGGAGCAACTTACAACGGAAAACGTGCAGGTGCAATGGCTGATGTAAGCTGTTTTTCTTTTCACGCAGTAAAAAATCTGACAACTGCAGAAGGTGGAACAATGAGCATCAATCTTCCGGATGCTTTTGATCACGAAGAGATTTACAAAGAATTGTGCATCAAAATTTTGCACGGACAAAGTAAAGATGCCTTAGCGAAAGCTCAAAAAGGAAATTGGCGTTATGACGTGCTTGAACCGGGTTTCAAGTGCAATATGACAGATATTCAGGCGGCAATTGGTTTGATCGAGTTGAATCGATTTCACGAGAATACAGATCGAAGAAGAACCATTTGTTTGGCGTACAATGAAGGTTTCAAAAATGAATCCTGGGCCTTATTGCCACACATGAAAGATGAGAAACGCGAAACGTGTTACCATTTATATCAATTACGAATTGGCGGCGCCACCGAAGCGCAACGCGATGCAATTATGCAGGAGATCTTTGATCAGGACGTAAGCGTGAACGTACATTTTCAACCTTTGCCAATCCTGACGGCTTACAAGAATTTAGGCTACAAAATGGAAGATTATCCTGAAGCCTGGAATAAATATCAAAACGAGATTACATTGCCTGTTTACTTCGATTTGACAGATGAACAAGTGCAAATTGTGATCAACGCTGTAAAGGTTGCGGTACAAAAAGTCTTGGGATGAAACGTCTGTTCGATCTTGTAGTTTCTACGATTATCCTGTTAGTCTTTCTTCCCTTTGGAATTTTGCTTTCAATCGCTATTCTTTTAGAATCTAGAGGTGGAGTTTTTTACCGACAAGAACGCGTTGGAAAATTCGGTAAGACATTCCGACTTTGGAAATTCAGAACCATGAGAGTGAATGCTGATAAGTTGGGCAAACTAACAGTGGGAATGCGTGATCCAAGAATTACACGAGTTGGTTATTTTATTCGCAAGGTGAAACTGGACGAATTTCCGCAATTTTTAAACGTTTTATCTGGAGAAATGAGCATAGTTGGTCCACGACCAGAAGTACAGGAATATGTTGATTTATACACCTCCGACCAACGTGAGATTCTGAATGTAAAACCCGGGATCACAGATTATGCTTCTTTGGAATATTTCAAAGAAAATGAACTTTTAGGGAAAGCAGAAAATCCAAGAGAAACCTATATCAACGAAATTATGCCAGCCAAAATTGAGTTGAACAAGAAATACATCGCCAAACCAACATTGGGAACAGATATTTCCATCATGTGGAAGACGTTTTTGAAAATAATTAAAACGTAGGGGCGAATCATCATTCGCCCTAAGGTTTTGTTATTTTTTAAATACGAGATAAACTGCCACAACGATCAATCCAAACGCTACAATGTGATTCCATTTGAAGGTTTCATTCTTGAATACCAGCAAGGTAAATCCCATAAAAACGACCAGCGACAAAACTTCCTGGATTACTTTTAACTGAATAAGAGTGAAAGGTCCGCCGTTTGCTTTATAGCCAATTTTGTTTGCAGGAACCTGTAGGCAATATTCGAAAAATGCCCAGCCCCAACTGATTAAAATTGTAGTGACAAGAATCCATAATCCCGTGCGCTTTTCACCTTTGAGGTGACCGTACCACGCAACCGTCATGAATATATTTGAAAGAAGTAAAAGTCCGATTGTATAAAACGCTTTCATACAACGAAAATAAGACAAATTGAAAATTGGTCAATGGAGAATTGAAAAGTTTACAATCCATCCATTCTGAATAGAAAGACTTTTACATTTTCAATTTTTGAATTCTCAATTCTTGTAGATATTTCGTTTTTCAACATTTCCAGCATCATCAACCACGTAAACAAAGAACCAGCCTGATGGCAAATCGTTCAATGAAAAACACCAATTGGGCATGGCATTCGCCTTAACAACCGTTCCTGTTAGATCAATAATTTGAATTTCGCGAATTTCCCGGTTCGATTTTACCACCAAAAGATCGCTTGTAGGATTTGGATAACAGCTAAGTTCCCAAACATTAGCTTGCAGAGAATCAATATCTTGTCCTAAACTGTAGTTTGCGCAGAATAACATTCCAGCAAAAATCAAACGTTTCATGGTAATTGGATTTTACAGGATAACATGTTACTTTGTCAAACGTTACAACAATTATGACAAAACCAATAAAACATTCTGAGGCAAATGCAGATTTCTTTGATCGCGTTTATCAGGTGGTTCGCTTAATTCCAGAAGGAAGAGCAACTTCGTATGGGGCAATAGCAAAATACCTTGGAGCCGCACGTTCCAGCAGATTAGTTGGTTACGCAATGAATGGCTCGCATGTATTCAACGACATTCCGGCGCACAGAGTGGTGAATAGAAATGGAATGCTGAGCGGAAAACATCATTTTCCGGCAAATAAAAGCATGGAACAACTTCTTTCCAATGAAGGAATAGTTGTAGCAGAGGACAAGATCCAGAACTGGAATGATGTTTTTTGGAACCCGGAAGAAGAACTACGATTATAAGTATTAATGGCTTTTTGTAAGCAATTGTTGTTGTTTAACCACTAATGTTTGTTGTAATTCAGCTTTGTAGTTTGTCATTTCCATCATGAATACCCGCTCGTTTCCTGAAACGTGCGCGCAAACCTCCAATTCGTTCTGAAGGACCATGTTTGCCTTGTTTGTAATTAGTTCTCTGGTATTTCTACTTAACTGTTTCTCAACAATATCCTTCCCTTTCGCCAATTGACGTTCATACTCTGATTGACAAGAGCAGGTAATGATTAACAGCGTGAAAATACCTAATGCAGTAGT
>CAMLET010000228.1 GCA_946479125.1 uncultured Flavobacteriales bacterium | reverse complement strand
AAACAAAACTATTATTAGTGGCTGGAGACGTTACTGTTACAGCTCCGGAATTGTTAATTGTAAGAAGATTGGCAGCCGTTGTAAATACTCTACCCTGTGTCAGCGTGAGTAAGTTATCAACCAAAACAGCCCTGTTTAACGTAACATCATTAGCTGATTTATTCACTATCATATTTCTAATCTGCAAAATTCCTGCTCCTGAAATGGATTGGGAATTTCCACCAGTGAAGTTGAGTTGAGCTGTTGTTCCTGTATAAAACCAGTTTCCATTATCAATCAAGTTACCCTGAACATTCACGATTCCCACATGATTCACCACTGAATTAACTGTGATATTTCCCTGAAAGGTTGTTGTGCCAGTGGCCGCAACGTTTAAGGTTCCATTTACAATTGCCGGAGATTGGAAAATGGAAGTACTGGTTCCATTCGCATTATAAGTTCCGGAAATCGTAGTTACTCCTGTAACGTTTATCGCGCTTGAAGCACTTGCTGTCATTGTACCAGATACAGTTAGTGTTCCCTGCACAGTTGTACCAGTCCCACTTCCACTATAAGTTCTACCTACCCGAACGATCATGTTTCCCTGCACTAAAGTGGCTGTAGCATTTGTATTGGAATTATTGAAAACAACATTGGTACTTCCAGCACCACCAACATCAAAATTCCCCTTAACTATCATCGAAGCGGTTGAACCCGTTGCATTAATCGTCAATGTAGTTGCATTTGTGTTTTCAATGGTCAGGTTTCCAAAAGAAATTCCTACACTGGCGAACGATGGAACAGCACCTGCAGTCCTTCTAACTATCCAGTTTGAAGTTGCCGGTATTGCAGCCATACCACCACCGCCATTGTATGAAGTATGCCAAATAGCTACCGCACTAGCACTATTTTTAATAAAAGTTCCGGTTGCACCCAATTGCCATGCAGCACCTGCATTAAACGCCACTGAAGTAGCATTTGCATCATGGAATGTTCCATCAACCTGAAGATCGATACCGACCCCATTGGCAATTGTCAATGTCCCGCCTGTAGAAGTCAGCGTTCCACCCGTAGCAACGACCACCTGATCAACAGTAACCGTTGCTGCAATAGTTACGTTGTGACCACTCAAGATCGTAATGGTTTCATTCCCGGAGGTTGGTGCTGTTGCTGCAGCTACCCAAGCAGAACCATTCCAAGTTTGCCATGTAGCTACTGTAGCCCAGGTTCCTGTGCCAACAGATTGATAATCACCAATGACCTGTGTATATGAATTGCCAGTAAACGCTAGCAAAAGCAGGAGTAAAAAGTAGTAGTTCTTCATCCTTTAACCTAATAAAATGACTTAACAATCAACTAAACATTTAGCATTGTTTTATGTTGATTTTCAATTGGTTCCGAGCCAGAGTAAAAATATAACTTCTGATTTATAAAACAAGAAATTGTTTTGAACTAATGGGATAATTATGAATTACGAATGACAAGTTATTAAGTCGGAACTAGAAGAAAGGAAGAGATTAAATATCTCAAAAAGGGCCAGCTTATCAATTATCCCGCTATCATTCTTCGAATGATTACGTCATTTTCATTTTATAATGTCGGAGAACAAGTTCTCGACATATAAAAACAAAAAACCCGCCGTTAAGCGGGATAATTCATGCAGAGAGGAAGAGATTCCCTGCCTGAATGCCTCAGGCAGACAGGGAACTCTCGATACAGTTACAAATTGGTGAAAAAATAAAAGGTTCATTGCAATGCAATGAACCTTTATGCAGAGGGGAAGAGATTCGAACTCTCGATACAGTTACCCACATACTACCTTTCCAGGGTAGCTCCTTCAACCACTCGGACACCCCTCTCTGTGTCTAATTCGGACGACAAAACTACTACAAATTCCCGTCCCGATAGCTATCGGTTAGGAAATTAATCTCGTCTTTCTCCAATTTGTTGACGCCACATAGCGTAATACAAACCTTTTTCATCCAATAAATCTTGATGTTTACCCGTTTCAATGATATTACCTTTCTCCAACACGAAAATCTTGTCGGCATGCATAATTGTAGACAAACGGTGTGCAATCAGAACTGTAATGTGATTCTTGTGATCTGTGATTTCACGAATTGTAGACGAAATCGCTTCTTCCGTAATGGAATCTAAGGCTGATGTGGCTTCGTCGAATACAAACAAATTCGGATTGCGTAAAAGTGCACGAGCAATCGATAAACGTTGTTTCTCACCACCACTCAATTTCATTCCACCTTCTCCAATTACCGTTTCAATTCCGGCTTCACTTCTCGACAATAAACTCTGACAAGCGGCTTGATTCAATGCCATATTGATTTCTTCTTCTGTAGCATTTGGTTTTACGAACAACAAGTTCTCACGAATAGTTCCTGAGAACAGCTGTGTATCCTGAGTTACAAATCCCAATTGACGTTGTAATTCTTCAGTATCGATTTCATCACTCTTTACACCGTTGTAGGTAATTTCTCCGTTTTCGGTTGTATACAAACCTACCAGCAATTTCACCAAAGTACTTTTTCCTGAACCACTTGGTCCAACAAAAGCAATGGTTTCACCACGTTTAGCCTGGAATGAAACATTTGTCAATGCATCGTAAGTTGCTGTTTTATGGCGGAAGGTAACGTTGTTGAATTGTAACTCAGAAATATCTTTTAACGAGTGTGGATTCACAGGTTTTACTTCAACCGGAGTGGAAACAATCTTATTGAAATTTTCCAATGATGCTTCTGCCTCACGGTAGGAGATAATAACGTTCCCCACTTCTTGCAAAGGACCAAAAACGAAGAATGAATAAAACTGTAAAGACATGATTTGTCCGAACGACAAGTATTTATGGAACAACAGGTACATCAGCAAAAACATGATACTTTGTCTGGTTAAGTTCACCAAGGTTCCCTGAATAAAAGAGATACTTCGAATTTGACGTACTTTTTTCAACTCCAATTTTAGGATTCTTAGCGTTGTTTGATTCAAACGCTCCGTTTCTTGCGTTGCCAGGCCCAAACTCTTTACCAACTCAATGTTTCGTAAACTTTCTGTCGTGCTTCCAGCCAATTGCTTGGTTTCTTTCACAATCGTAGTTTGAACTGTCTTAATGCGTTTCGAAAGTGCTTTCGTAATGAAAAATAATAATCCGGCAGAGAACAAATACAATAGAACCAGTGGCGGAAAAACGTTAACGGAATACACAATTACGAAAACCAAACCTACCAAAGAGACAAACAAAATATTAATGAAACTCATGATGAATTTCTCCGTATCTGTTCGAACTTTCTGAAGTACATTCAAAGTTTCACCACTGCGTTGGTCTTCGAATTCATTGAATGGAATTTGCAACGTGTGCTTTAAACCATCAGTATAAATGTCTGCTCCCAATTTTTGGATCACCAAATTGGTTGTATAATCCTGAAAAGCTTTCGCAGTTCTACTCACCATAGCAGCACCAATGGCAAGCATAATGTAAAACGCTACTCCTGAAATAAAAGAATGTTCGGTAAACCAGGTTGGATGTTCTTTCAATCCAATGACGTATCTATCGATCAATTTCCCAAAGATCATTGGATCTAGAAGTGAGAAAACCTGATTGACAGCAGCTAACAAAAAGGTCAGAAAAACCAATCCTTTGTAGCGTTTAAGGTATGATAAGAGTAATTTCATGTTTCGAGAATGAACGAATGATTTTTATTCGTTGAGCGCAAAGGTAACTATTGGAAAGTCAATTTCGTCTTAAAATTTTAAAAATATTTACCACGGTAAGTTATTAATGGAAAATTCCAAAATGCTAAATGCTAAAGAGGGCATTCCTGCTGAAACTATCGAAAGAAAATTCTACGATGGGATTCTTCATACATTATCGCTTTGAATAGAAAAAGGCTCTTCGAATTAACGAAAAGCCTTCTCTGAATTGTTATTTTAATCTTAGTGAGCGTCTTTCACAACCGCAGCACCTTTTTTAGTTCTGATCAATAGAACAACAGGAACGAACACCAAAATGAGCATTGAAACCATGAAGAATCCCTGATCATAACTCACGATCATCTGCTGTTTGGTCAGAATTCCATCCATCATCTTATTCGCTGCTGCCTCTGCTTCTACCGGCGAAAATCCTTTCGAAATATAGTTCTGTGTCAGCATCTGTAAACGTTCCGCCACTTTTGAATCACCACTGTTGATGTAACCCAACATACTTCCACGAACATCTGCATTACGAATCGACAAGTAAACGTTGATCAATGCAATTCCAACTGAACCACCCAATTGACGTATCATATTCGACAAACCGATGGCCTGAGCCATGTCTTTCCCCTGCAAACCAGCCACAGAAAGCGATAGAATTGGCGACATCATAAATGCCATTCCGAATCCACGCAATACAAACGGCAGGTAGAAATTACGTTCAGAGGAATCCGGTGACGAAAACGAAAGCATAAATACGAAAGAGAAGGTAATTGCAACTCCAATCAAAATCACCACTTTCGGATTGAGTCCTGTTCCCAGAATCCTGGCGACCATTGGCATGGCGAAGGCAGTACAGAGCGCTCCCGGAATCATGAAGACTCCCGTTTGCGTGGCCGTCCAGCCGAGCGAAATCTGCACAAAAAGCGGGAATATGAATACCGTTCCAAAGAGAACCAATCCGAGAATAAAGTTCATGATTGCCCCCATTACCAGATTGTAATTGGAATAGAGTCGAATGTTTACGGCCGGATAATCTATACTCAATTCCCTATAGATAAAGGCCACGAGTCCCAAGACGGCGACAATAGTTACGATTACAATTTCATGACTTTCAAACCAGTCGTGTGCCGTTCCTTCTTCCAACACGTATTGGATGGAACCAATGGATATAACGAGAAACAGAATTCCCCACCAGTCAATCTTCTTGGGTTTGACGGCTCCGGGTCGATCAGTCACATAAGTATAACTCAGAAATGCAGCTACAATTCCAATTGGAATGTTCACGAAGAACACCCAGTGCCAGGAGAAGTTATCTGTAATATATCCTCCAAGCGTTGGTCCGAATGTTGGTCCGAGAATCAATCCCATTCCGAAGATCGCTCCCGCAGTTGCTACTTTATTTGGCGGGAATGCCCCGAAAATAATCGTCTGAGCCGTAGAAAGTAATCCACCACCACCAAGTCCCTGAACGAATCGCCAGAAAACCAGCGACCATAAACTGTCCGAGAGTCCACACATGAGTGAGGCAAACGTAAATAAGATGACAGATCCTGTAAAGTAATTTCTACGTCCGAATAAGTCACTCAGCATACTGGTGAGTGGAATGATAATTACGTTGGAAATTCCATATGCCGTAACCACCCAGGCAATTTCTGTTGTTGTTGCGCCTACGTTTCCTGAAATTTCTCTCAGGGAAACGTTGACGATAGTTGTATCAAGTAATTCGAGAATGGCACAGCTGATTGCGGTGAGCACCAAAATCCATTTGGCGGCGCCCGTCGGATACTCAATCGGTTGAGCCTGTGCTGTTGCGCTCATTCTTATTTCGTTTTAACAGTAACGTAAGCACTTAAACCTGGCAAAAGCGCTTTCAATTGTTCTTTCGACAAATGATCAATGGTAATTTTAACAGGTACACGTTGAACGATCTTCACGAAGTTTCCAGTTGAATTGTCCGGAGGAAGCAATGAGAATTTAGCTCCTGTTGCTCCAATAAATGAATTCAATTTACCTGTCAATTTCATATTTGGATAAGCATCGATCTTGATTTTCACAGATTGACCAATTTTCATGTTCTCCAATTGTGTCTCCTTAAAATTTGCAGAAATCCAAAGTGTCGTGTTGTCGATCACTGAACAAAGTGGTGAACCCAATGAAATAAACTGTCCTGC
>CAMLET010000227.1 GCA_946479125.1 uncultured Flavobacteriales bacterium | reverse complement strand
ACATCATCGAGGCCGGCTTCCCCATTTCCAGCCCGGGAGATTTTCTGTCGGTGATCGAAATATCCAAAGCGGTGAACGACACGAAAGTGTGCGCGCTTACCCGCTCGAAGAAAGACGATATTGACGTCGCTGCCGAAGCGCTTCGCTATGCGAAACGTCCGCGCATCCACACGGGAATTGGCTCGTCGGACATTCACATCAAACACAAATTCAATTCGTCACGCGTTTAAAGATCAAGCACGACCTAGAATTTCCATTAAGATCAAATCCGTTTCGGACAAAATGTTCTCTATTGATTATTCAGATAACGGAAAATGGGTTAATTCAGATGAAGCTTTTGGAAGTGAGATCATTAACGTTATGACACAGCAACTTAACGGGACAGTTAGTCGTAACTCAGGAGAAGAAGGTACTGATTATTCTTTCGAGTTATCAAAACTATAGCAAACCAACCGCTTGTTCTCCTTTTATATCAATGGAAATGAGTACTTTCGGATTGTAATTTAATTGCAATAAATGTCGGCTGATTTCAAGAACACTACTACTAATCAGATCTATGAACAAACCAGATTCAGACTAGTTCTTCGGACCTGTTTTATGTTGGGATTTCTAATTCTTTTAGTAACTGTTCTTAGTTTTATTAAATCGAAATACAATCCCTGGCCTGATATTATTGCTGTAATTATTTGTCTTAGTTCTGCAATTATTCTGATCAAAACACAGAAGTACAAGTTGGTTGGGAGCTTTGCAGTATTTTCTTCCTTTGTAATTATTGTTCTAAATCTGTTTCTGGTCAGTTCAATACATTATACAACACCACTCTGGATGTTCGTTCACGTTTTGTTTACATTCATTGTCCTCAACAAAACCTATGGCCTGATTGCGTTAGTACTGAATTTTTCCTGCCTCTTTTTCTATGTTTACCACTTCTTTCCTGCAAACATAAATTCACTTACCAATTTCGATAGAACGGATGCACTTCTTTACATGACTGAGTTTGTGATTCTGGCAGTTGCAATTGGATTCATTCTTTTTACCTACGTAAGCGCAACTCAAAAATCTGAAGCTTTAGCAAAAAACACCAATCAGGAATTGAACGAGAAAAATCAGATCATTACCCGACAAAAAGCTGAAATGGAAGTAATGCTGAAGGAAATCCATCACCGCGTTAAAAACAACTTACAGATTATCACCAGTTTACTTCGTCTTCAGTCCGACACATTGAATGAAGGTCAACGCGAGATTTACATGGAAGCCGTGAACAGGGTTAGCGCTATGGCTATTATCCATGAAAAAATGTATCAAAGCGATTCACTTTCCGACTTCGATCTTGAAGAATACGTTGTAACTTTGGTGGAGTCGCTTTTCGATAATTATTCCATTAGAGGAAAAGTGAAAGCAGATATCAATGTAAATGTTGAGAAACTGAATACCAAAAGCATTGTTCCAATTGCAATGTTGTTGAATGAATTGGTTTCAAACAGCGTGAAACATGCATTCACCGGATCTGTAGATCCGAGGGTTTCAATTACGCTCGCTGATATTTCGAAGAAAGAAGTAATGATTGAATACTTTGACAACGGAAAATGGGTTGAGAAGAATGAAACTTCATTCGGACTGGAGATAATTGACGCTATGACACAGCAAATGGACGGAACCAAGGTTCGACGTTCAAATGAAGAAGGAACATATTATATTTTTCAATTGCACAAAATTGATTGATGGAAGGACAACATGAATTAGTAGAATTGGCCAAGGCAAAAATGCCCTTTGGGAAATATCAGGGAAAGTACTTGCTGCATATTCCTGATTCTTACTATGTGTGGATGAAAAATAACGGTGGCTTTCCGGCTGGAAAATTGGGCAAGCAAATGGAGTTAATGCTGGAGATCAAGATCAATGGTTTAGAAGGCTTGATTAAACCGTTAATGCCAAAGTACTAATGGTACTCCTTATTTTTCTTGGGATTTACATCGTCGTTCAACTTGTTCATTATAAAATAACAGGGGAGTGGATGTTGGCCGGAAAAGTAAAACCAGCAAAATCTGATCCGGAAACTGTCAACAGCATGCCGCTTTATTCCAGAAAATCTGACGAGAACATTCAAATTGCATATGCTTATTTAGCTGGTTGGCTCATCAAGAAGAATTCAAAGGATTCGAAAAAGAAAGTGGATTATGTTCGTTTGTACTTTCAGCGACATTTTCCAGCTGTTCACATGAGTGCAATGGAGAAATTGATTGAAGCACTTCGCAATGAAACCAATATTCGCAGCGTTGCAAAATGGATCCTTCGTCATTTACCAACAGGAGAAGATAGAATTGAGATCATCGATTTTCTTTTCGAGATTATAAAAGCAGATGGCGATATCATTGACCGGGAATTTGTGGCAATTGTTCGTTTAGCCGAGTTAATAGGAGTGAAGGCAAGCTACATTGATAAGAAGATGACCGAATTTCAGAAAGAGAAATTCAGCAGGTATAACGAAACAAAATCAGGCAGTTTTGCTTCTGATAGAAGAAAAGCAATGCTGGTTCTGCACCTAAGTGAAGGATTTAATCAGGATCAATTAAAAAGATCATACAGAAAACTAGCTGTAAAATACCATCCTGATAAGCAATTCAACAGCTCACCAAGCGAAAAAGAAGAGGCAAATCAAAAATTTATTGAAATCCAAAATGCTTACGATTTGCTTTGTAAGTAATTGATAATAAGCCTTTTTATTTGTTTCTATTGAAGTTTTATTTCTCCAAAAATCCACTTTACTAAAATATTTTACAACTATTTTGTAACATTCAACAATTGTAGCCGTAAACCGAGCTGTAAACATTGAAATACTTACCAAATGGAAAATAGAATAATTGAAGCCGCAAAACAAAAATTAGCTAATCATAAATCTCTTGGTGATAAAAGCAAGATGAATATTCATGAAGTAGCTCAACTAATGGATGTAGTAACTTTCGGGATTTCGGATGACACAAGCACTGCTTTACCTATTTTCTTTTCTTACTCTAAGAACTAAGAACAACCAATAATATTCTTGAAACGTCTCAGCTTAATTGCTGGGGCGTTTTTTTTTGTTCAATCATTACTGCCAAGAACTCATTAGATTAAATCAACGCAAAGAAAGGAGGACACAAAGGAATTTAACCAACTCTTTGCGTTCTTCTTTCTTTGCGGTTTTTTTCATAAACATCTCTCTTTGTTTAGTGTACATTTGTAAACAGCATAATTTTATTTAAATCAATTCAAAAGATTACATTTGTAACATGGGAATCGAGAAACGTTTACAACTTATCATGGCTTCAAACCGATTGAACGCTACTTCATTTGCGGACAAGATCGGAGTTCAGCGCTCAAACCTTAGTCATATCTTAAACGGCAGAAACAAGCCTGGCTATGATTTCCTACTGAAAGTAGTGGAGGCATTTCCAAACGTAAACACACATTGGTTAATTACCGGAGATGAAACAGCACCTGAATCAGAATCGATTAAAGAACCGGAAACAATCGTTAGAGAAAGCAAGCAGGAAAGCGATCCAACAGACTTAAATAACAATAATTCGTCCGCCCCAGGCAGATCAGCAGCGGGGAAGACGGTAATAAAAACCGTGATCTTCTATAACGATTTCACCTTTGATGTCTTCTTACCTAATAATTAGGAAAATAAGAAAGCCATGAATTAGTGCATGATGATTCCTGAACCAACCAACTCACCGTCTTTGTACCATGCAGCAAATTGTCCTGGAGTAATACCACGCTGAAGTTGTTCAAAGAGAATATACAATCCATCTTCTTTAGCAATCAACTTCGCTTTTTGCAGTACCTGACGATAGCGAATACGCACAAAGTAATCTTCAGATTGACCAACCTCTAATCGCTTAGCTAACTGGATCCAATGCTGATCAGCTAATTCAATTTTAAGCGCCCAACGATTTAATCCAGGATGCTGCTCGGTTTGACCTGAATAAACAGTATTTGTCTCTGTATTAATACCGATAACAAATGACGGCATTGGTCGACCACCGATATGTAATCCTTTTCGTTGACCAATTGTATAATAATGCGCCCCAATATGCGTCCCAACAGAAGAACCCATCGTTTCCTCAAAATGAAAAGGGGAGGCCAATTCTACAACATGCTCGTCGTTTACAGGAATTGTTTTATAATCAGAAAAGCTGTAGCTATCTACCGGAATCTCAATGATTTTACCTTCTTTTACTTTAAGTTGTTGTTGAAGGAATTCCGGTAACGAGATCTTACCAACAAAACACAAACCTTGCGAGTCTTTTTTCTCAGCTGTTATCAATTCAATTGACTTCGCAATCTCACGCACATCCGATTTTTGCAGATGTCCGATAGGGAACAAGGCTTTCGCTAATTGTTCTTGTGACAACTGACAAAGGAAATAACTCTGATCTTTTGTTGGATCCGCACCTGCGTGCAAGTGATGAATTCCGTTCTCGTCGGTTGTTTTCTGACAATAATGTCCTGTAGCAACAAAATCAGCACCTAATTCCAGTGCAGCTTTCAAGAAAACATCAAACTTGATCTCACGATTACAAAGTACATCCGGATTTGGCGTTCTTCCGGACTCATATTCAGCAAACATGTAGTCAACAATACGCTCTTTATATTCTTTGCTCAGATCAAGAACCTGAAAAGGAATGTTTAATTGTTCAGCTATGAGAAGAGCGTCGTTTGCATCATCGATCCATGGACATTCATTGTTTAAAGTAACCGTATCATCATGCCAATTACGCATATAAAGTCCAATAACTTCATGTCCTTCTTGCTGAAGTAAATACGCGCTTACACTAGAGTCAACGCCACCTGATAGTCCAACTACTACTCGTGCCATAATGCAAAATTACGTATAAGCAGATTGGTTTCCAATAGGAGTTAAACAATTAATTACCGCGGTATTCGAATATAAAAATGAATTTAGTTTACAATTGTAATTTATTAATAGTTACAATTGTGCCGGACCAAAAGTCAAAGCGATTCACTTTTGTAAACAATATAATTTCTGTTAATTCAATTCGTTTGTAAATTCCTAAGCTTTATTTTAGCTACGTGAAACAGATCTTAATACTCTTTTGTTTGATGAGCTCACTGAGCTTCGGTCAAAACCAGCCATGCAAAAAGGTTTGGTTGAAAGGAAAAGTAGTTGACACCTTAAACAGAGTAAATGCATTCTACAACTTAATGGTTGTCAATCATTCTACGAACGAAGGTGTTTTTGGTCAGCCAAACGGATCTTTTGGCGCTTACGTAAATCCTAACGACTCTATTATTCTCTCCACAAAAGGTTATTACAAGATCGGATTTCGTGTAGTTCCCGATTCAAGCTGTCAGTTTGTTTGTGACTTTGCGCTTATAGAAAAAGCTCACCAGTTAAACGAGGTAGTCATTAAGCCGCTAAAAACACTTCAGCAAATTAAAGAGGAAAGAGAAGCTCTGGCTCAGCGTGAAACCAGAACAATTACAGGAATAGAAGCCTTCCAAAGCCCAATTACAGCCTTGTATCAACGTTTTTCACAATCGGAAAAATCAAAAGCTAAGGTTGCAGAATTGGAATACTTGGACAATAAAACAGAAGTAGTTAAAGAATTACTTCGTTTGTATGTTTCGTATGACGTTATCAAACTGGAAGAGTCTGAATTTGAAGATTTCATTTACTTCATGACCCTGGATGAAGACTTCCTTAAAACCGCTTCAGATATCGAGTTAGCTACGTTTATCAAAGATAAGTTAGACCATTATTTACTCCTGAAGTCCGGAAATTGAGTCGTTTTCCAATAGCCGAGCTGCATGCGCTCGATCACATCGATGGGTGTCAGTTGGCAGAAGAAGTCATGGAACTCGGGATCATCGAACACCATG
>CAMLET010000226.1 GCA_946479125.1 uncultured Flavobacteriales bacterium | reverse complement strand
TCTAAGGTATCTGCAACTTCAGGATGACGGTGCAAATAGTTATCGAGTTTATCTTTCAAGAAGTCGTTAACAAACGAACGCATGGATTTTCCTTCTGGCTCAATTTCCAACGACCCTAATTTTGTTTTTGTCTGTGATTCGAAAACCGGCTCAATTACCTTAACGGCAACAGCAGCCACAATCGACTGACGAATATCTGAAGCATCATAATCTTTCTTGTAGAAATCACGAATGACTTTTGCGATCGATTCTCTGAATGCACTTTGATGTGTACCACCTTGCGTTGTGTGTTGTCCGTTTACGAAAGAATAGTAATCTTCACCGTACGTTTTTCCGTGTGTGAAAGCCACTTCAATATCATCGTCTTCGAGGTGAATGATCGGGTACAACGGATCACCATCCATATTGTCTTCCAACAAATCCTTCAAACCATCTTTCGACTGGTATTTCTCGCCATTGAAGTAAATCGCCAAGCCACGATTCAAATAACAATAGTTCCAAAACATTTTTACCAGGTAAGGTGTACGGAAACCGTATTTCTTAAAAATGGCATCATCAGGAGTGAACTCAAAATAAGTTCCATTCACTTCAGTTGTAGCTTCAACAGGAGAATCTTCTACCAATTCACCACGAGAAAAAGTAGCTTGCTTCTTTTGTCCATCACGAACAGAATAAACCATAAAGTAATCACTCAACGCATTTACTGCCTTGGTTCCTACCCCATTCAATCCAACAGATTTCTTAAATGCTTTTGAATCGTATTTACCTCCGGTATTGATTTGGGAAACACAATCGATCACTTTTCCAAGAGGAATTCCGCGACCGTAATCTCGCACCGTCACTTTTCCATCTTTTACTTTCACATCGATTTTCTTCCCATTCCCCATTACGAATTCATCGATTGAATTATCGACAATTTCTTTCACGAGAATATAAATACCATCATCGGCAGCAGAGCCGTCGCCCAATTTCCCAATATACATCCCCGGACGCAAGCGAATATGCTCTTTCCAGTCGAGGGAACGTATGTTGTCTTCGGTATATTGATGTTCGCTCATAGTTGTTGTTTGCTTGACTTACAAATTTAACTACTGAAAAGGCAGAATTCACCAAGAGTTTGAGCGAGTTATGAACCGAATGATTGTTAATTACACCTCGAAATGTGTTCGGGATTTTCCGAATTCCATAATAAGCGATATATGAGGAATACCCCTGATTGCCCTAACTTGCCAAATTCACCTGTTCAACCTCGAGTCAAAACACCTGAAATCAAACGCTTAAAAGTTTGTTTCCTCAGTCATTTGCGCAACCAGTTTTCCGCCTTTGTAATACTGTATCACCCTAAAATCAGTACAACCACTTACTAATTTCGTGTCTGAGGCATCAAGTTGCGGATAAAAAAACTCCACACCAATGAAGTACCAATCCAAACGTTCATACCCCTCTGCATTGACCACCTCATCCGGCATCCCATACATTGTTATAGCTTTAGACTTCGGATCTCCAAGTTTTACACCCTGAACACTTTCAAAAAACTCAGCGGATGAATTTTCTACATCCACAGCCTGATCCACAAATCCGACAACACCCTTCCTTTTTTGAGCTAACGTCGCTGTATCTCCGTTTTCAAGAAACAATATCATATTATTTATCAGGCTATCCGGAATTTGATCTTTGTAAAAATGCATCCAACTATCTATACCGTCATTCTTAATTGCCACAGTCACTTGATTCAACGAATCATTCTTATACCAGATCTGATTTTCTGCAACGAGCTCCCCACTTTTAACCCTCCCAGAATTCCACAGCGCATCGCCTTTAGGCGTGTAATAATAGTCAGGATCGATCATTGAAATGTAAGCTTCAATGAACGGAAGCACCTCTCCGTCGTTAGTAACATACTGTTGAGGAATATATGTATTTACAAGCTTATAAACATTATTCGGATGCATTCCATCAACATCAAAACTGTAGCCATATCCATTTCGTCCATCCAGCGTGGAAATCGTCAATTGATCTGCTTTAAAAACAAATTGAAGTTTAAAATCAGTGACATCATTGTCTCTCTTTTCATACACGCCAACCATTCCATTTATCTTCATCACACCGCTTATATTTCCCCTATTGTAAGAAGGAGATCCCTGTTGTACAGTTATAGAAAAAAGCGCTTTTTCAGCATTAATCGGACGAATTAAGACACTTCCGGAAACATCATTTCCATACGCTTCACCAAAAGAATAGGTTCCACCTTTATACTTTAAGGTTGCAGGTTGCGCAAGAACAGTATAGGCACAAAGTAGCAGGAAGCAAAGTAGAATCGATTTCATTATGATTAACTATTTTGAGCAATTCTTTTCAATCCATTCAGGAGACCATTTCGAATGAGGTTTTCGTAACCATCATCTGACAATTCATTCGTAAACGACAATCCAGTTTCATAGTTCGCTAATGCAAGTGATCGATCCCCCAAATCTTCGTAGCATTTAGCTATGTTCAAATACAACGAAGGAAGTGCGCCCGAAACCTCATCATTACTCTTCAAAGCGTGATTAAGAGCAAGTTCGTCCCACTTCAATTTTTCTTCAATAGTATTTTGATGTCGAGCTAAATAATGAGCTGAAACAAACTTTTCGAAGTCATTACTTGACTCATTCCAGGCTTGTGTGAAGACAGTTTTTGCTTCGTCATCCACCAACTCCATACCTTTTGCACAGAGTTGAACTATTTTATTATTTGGGTCGAAATTCATTTATCATTTCTTCTGAGCCAACCACGTTTCCAGAACACAAAAACCAGAACAATCGTTAACAAAGCCATCGCCCCAATTGCATAGAAATAACCATATTTCCACTTCAACTCAGGCATATTTTCGAAGTTCATTCCATAAACCCCAACGATGAATGTCAACGGAATAAAGATGGCACTGATCACCGTCAGAACTTTCATGATCTCGTTCATTTTCTGACCCTGAACAGCGTAATATAGGTTCGCAATACCGTCGAGCATTTGTTTTTGAGCGTCAATTTCTTCTAAAAGTGTAGAACACGTATCTTTCAACTCCATGAAATACTGACAATTTTCTTCAATGATCAATTTGTTTTCGACGCGCTCAATCTGAAGCAAAACGTCTCGCATAGGCTGAACGGTTTTACGAAGATCAATCAACTTACGTTTCTCCCACTCTACTTTTCGGAGCATTTCAGAAGTTGGATGCTTAAAGACCAATTTATCCAGCTTTACAGTAGCTTCAGAAATCTCGTCAACAACCTCAATATAGTTATCATTAATTGCTTCCATCAAGCGATACAGCAAAAAATCGGGTCCTTTGAAACGAATTTTACCTCGTTTATGTTCAATTCTATCTCTAACATTTGGAAAGTGACCTGAATGTCCGTTTTGGAAAGACAGGAGGTAATTATCTCCAACAATAAAACTCAAACGCTCTTTTACCAATTCGAACTTTTCAGCAGTTGTTGGCAACGCCGATTCAATAGAAAAGAAAACATAATCGGGATATTCCTCTAATCGTGGACGCTTTGTTCCGCAGAAAATCGCTTCCTGAATAAGTGTATCAATACCCAGATTATTGCAAATCTTGTGAATAGAGTCCTTATCCTCTAACGAATGAATATTCAACCACATGGTGTAATTCAAATCTTGCAAAGGCTTGAAATGATCAACAAAATACGAAGTATCACCTTTTTCAAGATTCACTACATCGCCGTTATAAGTATATAATTGAGCTACTTCATTCATAATTCGAATTTAAGAATTTACCTTAAAGCTTCAATCAATTTCTGCATACTTACAGCGTTGGCAGGCTTTTTCCAAGCCGATCGAACCCAGTTCCGCTCTCGTTTGGTTAAGTGCCAGGACAAAGAAATACGTTCATTTCGCTCTTCGCGCAAATTAAACGCGACCACCTTAAATGGAAAAGGTGCTTTTCTTCCGTAAGTTCTAAGCAATTGATCCTGATCAAAATCCTGAGTTCTCGGAAAATTGGAGAACATATTTCCAAAAGGCTCATAGAATTTATTGAAGAAGGAAAAATCTCTCGTTTTATCGTTATTGAAGATCTTTTTGGTGTCGCGGATCTTGACCACAACAACTCCTGAAGTTTCTTTGGCAATCCAATCCTCAAGAGCAATCAGCCAATCAACCGTAGTTTTTGTTCCAAAATTATCTCTGGTACCGGCATCCATTATTTTGATCTTAGGATCCGTTGGCAAAGTTGTCATTGGAAGTACCAACGGAAAAGTAGCATTCATGCGAAGTACCGACGAAAACTTGACTTTATCAACTTGTTTATCACCCAAAAGCACTCGAGCATCTATGTTTTCGTACATTGAAGTCAAACCATCAACTTCGTTATGATTATTCAAAAAGCGTGTCCCCATCGTAGAAAAAACAACTCTTCGACCATCATTCACAACCGAAGGAGTAAACAACATCACTGGCACTTTACCTTCTTTTTCTGCCTTTCCTAGTTCACCAAACGGCTTATCAAAAACGAAACCTGTGTTCTCGTTCAAATCTTCTTCAAATGCAATTGCTCTTGTATAATGGTACTCTTCCTCGTTTTTATAACTGGTGGTATATCGAACAAAAATATCATTGGTTGTAGCCGTAAACATCATTCGATTCAAAAGATCAGCACTTATTTCCTGATAGTACTTTTCATCGTAAGTACTTTTAATGATACCATCCTGATGCTTCATATAAAGCGCACGATAATAAGAAGCACCTATCATTCCTCCAGAAGCGCCAGTTACTAAAGCAGTATTTTTCGTGAAGCCATAATTCGTCTCAGCATCCATTTGAGAAAGCACATAGTAAACCCAGGCCGCACTTCTAGATCCACCACCGGAAGTATTAACAATTACAAGCAAAGGTTTCTCTTCACCTGTATTCTTTTTCCATTGTTCCAAAACCTGAATATAATCCAGCAAATCGCGATTTATTCTGGCCGTATCCGACATTTCTTTTTCAATTCCATCAAAAGAATAACCCGCATTGCTGGAATAATCCATTCCGATAGCTTCCGTTTGAAAATGAAACCACTTTGTATTTACCGACAGCCAATTGACAGTCAAAAGCACTACAATAACAATTGGAACTGTATACCATTTTAACCAGCTAAACAAAGCATTAAAGAGCATTAAGATAATTGTCAACAAAAGCACCAAACTACTGGCAGCAGGAATATCCAGCCATCTTGAACCACCTAAAAAACCTAGCATTAAAAAGGTCAGAACAGTTGTAATCTCGAATACTGAAGTTGAAATTCGGTTTTGAGTAAAAACACGCTGAAGCAAAGCTGGTTGGTAGTGTTTCGTGGAACGACACTGCATCACACGCAATCCCCGACCGAAATAAAAATAAAGGTGTTCGTTTTGAGTTTTTGACTTATAGTTTCGTCCGTTTTGAATCTTGAGCCAGCGCAATCGTCTACTGGAAACTGTTGCCGACATGTGCTTCAATTCATAAACATTCTTGTTTTTCCGGAAGAAGAAAAGCACAGAACCAACGATAAAAAGAGCCATACCGATCAACAACCCTAACAAATAGGTGAAAATCTCTGTTGTAGTAGCAAATTCCTCCAAATATTGAAAACGAAAGATCTTAATGATTAAGATCGTTGTGAACATTAAAGGCAACAAACTATTGTTTATACAGAATTTGAGGAACGGTTTGTTTACCATTGCCAAAAACGGGAAATTACTCGCCAGTTTTGTATAAGAATAACTGTGAAAAGCCATGGTAAAACCACCTAAAGCAAATCCAAGTAAGAAAAATGAGTAAAACGAAACACTTTCGTGATATTCGGGAGATAAAAACAAATAGGAAAGACCAAAACCTTTACCGATGAAGTCGACAACAATTCCGAGAAGTAAAATCCAATAAAGCAATCCTAA
>CAMLET010000225.1 GCA_946479125.1 uncultured Flavobacteriales bacterium | reverse complement strand
TGTTATAATCAATGATGCAGTTTTCAATGAAATAGGAGTATGGATCATTTACTGGAATTGAATCCAAAAATGGATTGTTCCCATAAGTAGAAGAAGGATCTGTAACCGCAAACGTATTTGTTGTTGTGTCACCGGCAGCATCCCAAACTGTTACTGAATAGATTCCAGCACATAAACTATCTGCTAGCGTACCTGTGTCTCCATTACTCCAAACAATTGTATAAGGCTCTGTTCCTCCAATTGGATAAACATCTGCTAATCCTTGGCAATCTCCGTTGTAATCATATCCAGCGTAGACGTAAGCAACAAGTGAAGATGTTGAATCACCATATTCCATTACAGTTGCTGAGGTGGTTACTTCACATCCATTAGCATCAGTACAGTAAATCATGTAGGTTCCTGTACACACATTTGTAATGTTTTGTGTAGTTGTACCATTCGACCACATGTAAATATATGGAGCACTTCCACCTGTAGGTGTGATTGCAATTGAACCTGTACACGTATTTGGGTATGTAGGAGTAGCCGTAGCAGTTACTGCAAAACCAGAACACGGATTATTAACCGTAAACCAATTAGTATAAATAATAATTTCGTTGGAGTCTAGTAGCACGAATTGGTAGCCGCCAGAACACAAATTTGTAATTGAGGTATCACCTGTATTAATAAGCGTTGAATCCTGATACCAGTTCCATGTGTATTCCGAAGTATTGTAAGAACTCCATTGATTAAAGTATGCGCTTCCATCACAAGCAACAGGAGCTGTTGTGTTGGTCACGGTAATCATTTGTGCGGTTGCAGAAGAAATGCCAAACAGCGTTGCAATAATTAGTGTGTAAAGTAGTTTCATTGTAGTTTGTTTGCTGGTTAATATAATCCTTGTTCCATTAAGAAACGGGCAACGTTTGTTTCGATTCTTTTGTTCAGGTTCGTATTTTCTCCTTTTTCAAATGTTAAACCTGTGATTTTTTCATAAAGTTCAACATATCGATCGGTAACAACCTTTACGAATTCATCCGGCATAACAGGCATTGTTTGTCCGTCTAATCCCTGGAAACCGTTCTCAATTAACCATTGACGCACAAATTCCTTTGAGAGTTGCCTTTGAGTTTCATTATTGTCCTGACGCTCCTGATATCCGTCAGCATAAAAATAACGTGAAGAATCTGGTGTGTGAATTTCGTCAATTAGGATCACTTCTCCGTTTCTAATTCCGAATTCATACTTCGTGTCAACTAAAATTAATCCTCGATCCGCAGCCATTTCAGTTCCTCTTTTGAAAAGGGCGCGTGTATATTCTTCCATTTTCAGGTAAATATCTTCCGGAACAATTCCTTTTGAAAGAATGTCTTCACGGGAAATATCCTCATCATGACCTTCATCAGCCTTTGTAGCTGGTGTGATGATTGGTTCGGGAAATTTATCGTTTTCCTTCATCCCTTCTGGTAAAACAACTCCACAAAGCACTCTTTTTCCTAGTGCATATTCACGAGCCGAGTGTCCGGCTAAATATCCACGAATAACCATTTCTACACGAACCGGCTCACATGCATAACCAATTGCAACGGCAGGATCCGGAGTTCCAATTAACCAGTTGGGAACGATATCTCTTGTTGCGTTCAGGAACATAGTAGCAACCTGATTCAAAACTTGTCCTTTGTATGGAATTCCTTTTGGCAGAATGTGGTCGAATGCAGAAATACGATCTGTAGCAACCATTACCATAATATCGTTTTCCAATGTGTAAACTTCACGTACTTTTCCACGATAAACGTGTTTCTGTCCCGGAAAATTGAAGTTTGTGCTTGTAATTGTTTCTGCCATAATACTTTTTTTATTGAGGAAGGTTTTAAGAGTAAGGAGGAAAGGTCATTGAGCATAGTCGAAATGCTTTCCTCTTTCGGCTTTTCTTTTTCCTCGCTATCGGTTGTTTCTTCCTTTATATTTTTTTGGTTCTTCGTTTTCGTCAGAACCATTTTCACTTTTGTTTTTTCTTTCTTGTTCTTCAGCCTTATCGAATGCGTCAATAATTCGTTTCACCAATGGGTGGCGAATAACGTCATTTCCTGACAAACGAACAATTTCCAATCCTTTTACATCGCCAAGAATGTCTAAAGCGTAAGACAATCCGCTTTTTTGACGATGAGGTAAATCCACTTGCGACATATCTCCTGTGATGACGAACTGAGCAGTTGTCCCCATACGTGTAAGGAACATCTTCATCTGCATTACAGTTGAGTTTTGCGCTTCGTCAAGAATTACGAACGATTTATCCAATGTTCGTCCACGCATAAATGCCAGTGGTGCGATCTCGATAATTCCAAATTCGATCATGTCGGCCAATTTTTCCGGTGGAATCATATCGCGCAATGCATCGTACAAAGGCATCATGTAAGGATCCAGTTTTTCTTTTAGATCACCAGGTAGAAATCCTAAGTTTTCACCTGCTTCAACAGCCGGACGAGTTAAAATGATACGTTTTACCTCTTTGGCTTTCAACGCTCTTACGGCAAGTGCTACAGCGGTATACGTTTTTCCTGTTCCAGCGGGTCCAACGGCAAAAACCATATCGTTTTTATTGACCGCTTTCACCAACTTACGCTGATTGACCGTTTTTGCTCTGATCTTTACGCCTTGATTTCCGTGAACCAAAATCTCTGAACCATCCGAAGAAAGCATAGCACTTCCATCATCCAGCATCAAATTGTCGATATTGTTTTCTGTAAGAATTTTGTTCTGCTGCATGTGTGCAATGATCAGTTCGAACTTTCTTTCAAAAGATTCTACTACTTCCTCATCACCTTCAATAGCAAGTTCGTTACCACGCGCACTGATCTTAACGTTCGGAAAAAAAGAACGAATGTGCTTTAAATTGGAATTGTTTACACCAAGTAATTCGGCAACTTCAACTCCTACTATTTCAATTTTCTTAGATATCAATGTGAATAACTCTTTTTAAACGTCCATCAGGTAATCTCTTTTACCTGTATTTTTGAACAAAATTACTGAATTTTTTAAGCGAATTGAGGTTGAAACGATGGCAATTATCACGCTAACAACAGATATGGGGCATAAGGATTATTATGTTGCAGCGCTAAAAGGGGCGTTGTGGATGATGGATCCTGCACTTTCGCTGGTAGATATTTCTCACCATATTTCTCCATTTTCTATTGCTGAGGCTAGTTTTCAGCTACGTGCTGCGTCGTTAAATTTCCCAGAAGGAACTGTGCATATTATTGGAATTGATGACGAGCCGGTAATTAACGGAACAAGAAGTCAATTGCCAAGTATTTTAAAATTTAGAGGTCAATATTTTGTTGGAAGCGATAATGGGATTTTTGCATTGATCTTAAATGAAGAGCAGGCTGAAGGTTTTTGGCAGATCGATAATGTATTGTCTAATCCGAAATTTTTGACGGCACCCACGAAAACTATTTTTGCGCCAACTGCAGTGAAATTGGTAAAAGGAGAGAAGATTGAAGATTTTGCTTCAGAAGCTGATACCTGGAATCGTTCTGTGGGAACACGACCAATAATGGATGAACACCTGATCAAAACGCATGTTGTTCATATCGATCATTATGGAAATGCCATTTTCAGTCTTACAAAAGCAGATTTTGATCGCTACAAGGATATTCCATTCACTATTTATTTCAAGCAGAAGGAATATTTTATTGATAAGATCTCACAATCATACAATGATGTAACGAATGGTGAGCGATTGGCACTGTTTAACGATGCCGGACATTTGGAAATTGCTATTAATAAAGGTGTCACCGGCGCTGGTGGTGGAGCAAATGCACTTTTTGGTTTACAACTTGGAGATATCGTTCGTATTGAATTTACACCTCGAGGTTCAGCAGAGAACTTCGATTCACTTTTCTAAAATGATCACCCGAATTGTAAAACTGACTTTTCAGGAAGATAAGATCGATGATTTTATGACTTTTTTCGACACGATAAAGACCAATGTTTCCGGTTTTGAGAATTGTCACGGAATGCGGCTGCATCAGGAAAAAGGAAAGCCGAATGTGGTGTTTACGTATAGCTTGTGGGAAGACGAAGGATCATTGAATAATTACAGAGATTCTGCTTTGTTTCAGGGTGTTTGGTCGACAATAAAACCGTGGTTTGCAGAGCGCGCAGAAGCCTGGACTGTGGACACATATTACGAAGGCGGAACTTTTTCTGCTAACCAATTTCAATAATCTGCGTTAATAGTTGAGTTGTATGTTGGATTGTCTTACTATTTTTGACGCATGAAAGCACTTTATTTTAAAGAAGTTCGCAGTTTTCTAGGTTCTATCATTGGATATATTTTTATTATCATATTCCTGATCACTTCAGGTATATTTCATTGGGTAGTAACGCAAGACACTAACTTTTTGTTAGGAGAAGAAGTGGATATGATTCCATTTTTTAACCTAAGTCCAATTATCTTATTCATTCTGATTCCTGCCATAACCATGCGTATGATTGCAGAAGAAAGAAAGAACGGGACGATAGAATTGCTGTTTACACGACCAATTACGGATCTTCAAATCATTTTGGCGAAATACTTTGCTGGAGTTACATTACTCTTTATCTCACTTTTACCAACCTTGATTTATTATTACAGTTTGGTGCATTTGGGTGTTGACAGCGTTGATGATGAGGGAATTGCAAAATCAGTAATTGATGAAGGTGCAACGTTTACATCTTACATTGGTTTGTTCTTGTTAGGCTGCGTTTTCCTGGCAATAGGAATGTTTTCTACAGCAGTTACAAGTAATCAAATTGTTGCCTTTATTTTGGCGATGTTCTTATGCTGGTTCTTTTATGATGGATTGGAATTGATTGGTTCTTTCTCTTTAATTGGGGGAATGGATTTTATCTTTAAATATGTTGGTTTAACCTCGCATTACAGGTCGATCATGAAAGGATTGATCGATACAAGCGATTTGGTTTATTTCTTCGGAATGATTGCCATATTCCTAACCGCATCATTAGCAGTAGTTAAATCTTTGAAACGTTAATCATGAGCAAAGAGTCAACTAGAAGCAAGTTTTATAACTGGATCGTTTTCGTAATTATCCTGTTCATTGTCATTTTTCTCAATATCATCGGAACCTTTGTTTATCAGCGTATTGATGTAACGGAAGATGAACGTTATTCCCTTTCAGGTGGAACTATCGATTTTCTGGAAAGTATAAATCCTGAAAATGCAGCTAAAGAGAAAGGCAAGGGCGGAGTTAACAAATTATACATTAAGGTTTACTTAGAGGGCAATTTACCGGCCGAATTGAAACGTTTCAGAAATGCTGTTGAGGATAAATTGATTGAGTTTAGAGAAATTGCTGGCGACAGAATTGAATACGAATTCATCAATCCCAAAAAGAAAAATGAAGCCGATCAACGAGCGATGAATATCCGTTTGTACAATTCCGGAAAAGGAATTGTTCCAATGGATGTTGAATACGGTGAAAACGATGAAAATATTCAGATTTGGCCGGGAGCAGAGATCATTTACAATGGTGTTTCTCGTGGATTTATTCAATTGCTTCCCGGAACTGCACAAGGACAAGTAATTCAAATTACACCTGAGTTTTCTGAAGTTACAGTGCAAAATTCCATTAATAACTTGGAATACAATCTTGTTTCCGGATTGCGTAAAGTAGTTACCAAGCGTAGACCAAGAATTGCATTTATTCAAGGACATGGTGAGTTACGTGAACGTGAATCGCAAATTGCAAGAAGTTTACTGAAAGAATATTTCTCAGTAGAAGATCTATACCTGAACGATTCTTTGGATGCCTTGAAAAATTTTGATGGTGTAATTATCGCCCGACCAAAATTGCCGTATTCTGATAAAGATCTTTTCTTGTTGGATCAGTTCGTAATGAAAGGTGGGCGTTTGATGGTGTTCATGGATCAGC
>CAMLET010000224.1 GCA_946479125.1 uncultured Flavobacteriales bacterium | reverse complement strand
ACGATTGTTTTTGTAGTCGAAAACTGAACAAATACAACATCATGCAAGCATTAAAAATTCAACGGATTTTTAACACCAAATATTCGGTCGAATGTCTTTAAAATACGACAAAAAAGCTATTTTTGAGCCCAAACTACACAACATGCTGAGAAAACTATTACTGTCATTGTCTTTGATAATGATGGGGCAAACTTTCCTTTTTTCGCAAACCACCTTTTATTCAGACAATTTTGAATCGGCTGTGAACACCTGGAATGTTTCTGGAACTACAGGAGCAAACAGATGGGTTGTTGGTACTTGTACCGCAAATGGCGGAACAAAAAGTGGATACATTACTTCAGGTGGTACAACTCCGGATTGTACACCAACAGGAATAGAACATTATGGCTATATCAACTCAGCAAGCGGCGTAGAATCGTCTATTCTTTACCAACAGTTGAATGCAGGTTGTTACAACGGACTAACCTTGAAATTTGATTTGAAAATTGATGGTAACGTTGATGATTACTGCGAAGTAGTTTACAGTACGAACAATGGTGTCAGTTGGAATATTGTTGGAACTCCTCTAACAGGGATTTCAAGTTATGCTCAACAAACAGTAGCTCTTCCAGCATCCTTAAATCAAACAAATTTCCTTCTTGGATTTCGATTTACTTATAACAACACTACAATAACCGGGAATCCTGCTTCGGTTGACAATGTTTCTGTAGAAGGAACTTTTGGAGACACAAACGCTCCATCTGTCGTTTGCCCGGCAACCATCACTTTGTATACGCAAACACAATGTAAGGGAGTTATAACAGACATTACTTCAGTTGCAACGGTTTCAGATAACTGTACAACCTATGGAAACCTTGTTATATCTCAAACGCCAGCAATTGGAGCAATCACTTTGGCAGATGTTAACGGAACTTTGACCGTTACCGATGAACAAGGGTTAACTTCCACTTGTAATACGCAATTCATTCTGGTGGATACCATGGTGCCAGTTGTGACTTGTCCAGCTTCTTATTCTACCGGATTAAACGCAAGTTGTACTTATAGTTTAACCGACTTGTCTTCAGAAGTAACTGCATTAGACCAATGTAGCTCTGTATTTATTTTCACTCAAAGTCCTCCTGTCGGAACATCATTGTCTGCCGGAACTTATTCAATAACCGTTAGTGCAGAAGACGAAAGCGGAAACATCGGAAGTTGTGTACTACAATTGATTTTGACTGATACAACCGCTCCTGTGCTTAATTGTCCAAATGAAGTTCAGGTTTACGCCAATGTGCTTTGCAATGGTGAGATCACCAACCAGGTAACCAACGTTTCGGCAACTGACAATTGTACTTTACCTTCTTCAATAACCATCACACAAGATCTAGCTGTTGGATTCAATTTCCTTGGTTCAACAACATTAATGATGAGTGCAGAAGACGCAAATGGAAATATCGGAACCTGTACGATCGACTTTGTAGTGATCGATACCATTGCTCCAACAGTAAATTGTCCGATTGATACTTTAATTTCTATTTCTGCACCTTGTAATTATTCGGTTCCAAACCTAAGTTCAGCATACACAGCAGTAGAATTTTGTACGGCTTCAAATATGTTGAGCTTTAGTCAATCTCCAGTTGCTGGAAGCATGGCTTCCGGACCAATAAACATTACCATTTCAATTACGGACACTTCCGGAAACGTTGGAACTTGTATTACGCAAGTCATTCCAAACGACATTACAGCACCAAGCATTAGTTGTCCTTCGGTTCAAAACTTCAATAACGGCGTTTTGTGTAGCACAAGTATTCCAAACATGACTTCATTGGCAACCGTAACAGATAATTGCGGCTTCTTTACCTTATCACAGTCACCTGTAATGGGAACTATGGTAAATAGCGGTTCGAACCCAGTTACCATTACCGTGACGGATGTAAACGGAAACCAAAATTCGTGTGTAGTCACTTACGAAGTCATCGAATTTGAAGACCCGCAAGTAACTTGTCCGCCAAATGTTGTAGCATGTACACCAACGGTAATATATAATTCACCTGTTGCAACCGACAACTGTTTGTTCACAATGACTCAAACGGATGGAACCGGATTGACCAGCGGAAGCTTCTTCCCAATTGGACTAACAAACCAAACTTACCTGGTAACCGATTCATCTGGAAATACGGCAACATGTACATTCACTATTCAGGTATTGGAATATCCGGATACTGCTCACGTTTCTGTTGACACTATTGGACTATGTGAAGTTTTCACCACTCCAATTCTGGCTGATGCAATTCAATCTGGAACTGGAAATTGGGAATTGATTCTTGGAACTGGAACAATTACAGATGCAACGCAGAATTCTACCACGATTACAGGATTGAGTTTGGGGACAACGAAAGTGGTTTGGAAAGTAAGCTCACCAAGCTGCGGACAATTACGTGATACGCTAACGATAATCGTCAGTCAACCATCTTCGCAGGCCGTATTGAGCGACACAATCGTAACTTGTTATCAAAACGGAAGTGTTGTTCAGGGAAATATCCCGACTTCAGGAACTGGAACTTGGTCGAGTACAACTGGAATAACCTTTGGAAATACTCATGCTCCTGTAGTTCAGCTTTACAATGTGAACGAAGGATTCGGAGAGATTTTCTGGACAGTTCAAAGTATTGGATGTACCGCAACGATTGACAGCGCTATTATTTTCAGACCTTATACAGCAAGCGTTATCACCAACGATACTACTTTATGCATTGAAGACTTTCCATTCACTGTTCAAGGTTCAATGGTAGATTACCATCAAACTGCATATTGGAGTGTTGTGAGTGGAGCTTTGACACTCGGTGAATATTTACAGCCTGATGCGCAAGTTGTTTCTGGAATAGCTGGAACAGTTGTTTTGGAATATACTACTTCTCAAGTGGGTTGTCCAGTGAGCACAGATCAACTCATATTGATTTTGAAAAACTGCGAAGATGCATTTTTCAATATTGCAACCATCTTTACACCAAATGCCGATGGTAAAAACGATGTTTTCTCTCTTGGAAACCTGAACGATCTTCATCCTGACGCTGAAGTTACTATTGTTAACAGATGGGGAAGCGTAGTTTATGAATCCATCGGATATGCAAATCCATGGGACGGGACATTTAAAGGCGAAGAGCTTCCTTTGGGAACTTACTTCTACTCTATTGTTTCGCCAACAGAGGCCTTTGAAAAGCTTACAGGTTCAATCAGTATCATTCGTTAAAACACAGCATTATGAAAAAGATAATCACACTCGTTTCCATCTTTACTGTTGTTTTATCGGCAACAGCTCAACAGGAGCTTCAATTTTCCCAAGTCCTTAGCAATCCGTATTTCTTTAATCCGGCAGCTGGAGGATTATCCAGCGTTGGTGAAGCTTACATTTCACAACGAACGCAATGGACAGGTATTTCTGGTCGACCAATTTCTTTCTACGGAAGCATTAATTCAGTCATCGATACAAAAAAAGGGGATGATGTTTTCGCCAATCAGGAATTGAGCAGCGAACGAAAATCGATCTACAAAAGTCCGGAACGAACACTTGGTCAAAAACACGTTGTTGGTGGAAAAATGTTCAACGATCAAATTGGACCCTTCAGTAAAACGGCTGTTCAGGCTTCTTATGCTTATCATTTAATGTTAAGTTCGGATTGGAACTTTGGTGCAGGAATTGGTTTGGGCTGGAGCAATTTTGGGATCGACGAAAACAAATCGGTATTAACAGAAGCTGGCGATGCCGCTTTCATGAGTTATGCAGCAAATAGCCCGCGCCAAAATTACCTTGACGCAAGCGCAGGATTGGTTTTGTATTCCAAAGATCTTTTGCTTTCACTTGCTACCACGCAATTGATGAATACAACTGCAACATTCGACGGCGTTTCGTCTGCCAGTAAATACAATAGACATTATACCGCTTTGGTAAGTTATCGATTGGAACTCAGTCCGGATTATGTATTGGAACCGTTGGCAATAATGAAATCTGTAAAAGGAGCACCGATGTCGTTTGACGCAGGATTCCGTTTTCACTACCAAAACATGGGATTTGCAAGTCTAACATATAGAAGTCAAAATGCACTTTCTATTGGAATTGGGTTAAACCTGTTAAAAAATTTTAGAATCTGTTATAGTTACGATTTGTCTATTGCTAAAACTCGTAGTTTTGGGGCCGGTTCACATGAGATTCAACTGGGACTTATTTTTGGTCATAAACGAAATCTAAGTAAAGAATTCAATCAAGACGAAAAAGAAAGAATCAAGAACGAAATTGAATCTCAGGAAGACAATTAAAACACACTTATAAGAAAGAAAATACTGGAAATGCGTCCACTTTATCTTTTACTGAAAATATCACTCGCTTATACATTCCGTTTGTTTTACAGACGTACAATGGTCATCAATAAACATGATAAAATGTTTGATTCCACCATTTATGTTAGTAATCATCCGAATTCATTTATGGATCCAATGATCATCGGTTCGCGAAATAAACCTGTGGTGCATTTCATGACACGTTCTGATGTTTTCAAATGGTGGCTAAAACCCATTTTGTGGGCCTCGCACATGCTTCCAATTTACCGTCAACACGATGGTGAGGACACAAAATCTAAAAACTCTGCCGCTTTTCAGTCGGTAAACAGACATCTTAGAAGAAAAAATAACATTCTGATTTTTGGCGAAGGATTTACTGACGATATTGCAATTCGCAGTTTGAAACCTGTTAAAAAAGGAGCAGTCCGAATGGGATTCCAGGCTCTGGAAGCATCGAACTGGGAGTCGAAAGTTTATATTTCTGCACTTGGAGCGAATTACTCGGATAGAAATACCTTAGGTAGTGATTTTGTATTGGTAAACGGAGATAAAATTTGCCTGAACGATTTCAAAGAAGCGTACCTTCAATCGAAGGCGAAAGTTGTAAACGAATTGACGAAACGCGTTGAAAAGGAAATGCAGGATTGCGTGATTTACGTGAAAGACAAACATTGGTTTTCGCTTCACGAGAACATCATGCGCATTACACGTAAAGGATTCAACAACGAAAACGTTGATGCAAATCTTTCTTTGGAATCCCGTTTTAAATACGCACAAAAACTGGCACATTGGGTAAACGAGCAAGACATTGAAGACGAGAACCTGAACAAGCTAAAAAAAGACCTTGATTCCTATTTTGGTATTATCAATAGAATGAAGGTGGAAGACAAATATGTTCTTCAGGCTAGTAAAAAGGAAAAAGTGAATCCTACTCAAGATTTGGCTTGGCTTCTTCTGTTCTGGCCTCTGGCATTGTTCGGAGCAATCAATGCATTTATTCCATACATTCTTGCGAAGAAGATCACAGAGAAAATTATGCGTCGTAAAGTATTTTGGGGAAGTGTGAAGATGATGCTTGGTAAATTATTCGGATTGCTTTTCGTTATTCCTATTGCCTGTATTTTATTCGCTTATATTACTCCGCCAACTTGGCCGAGCTATGTTTATTACCTTTTGGTTGTGGCTTATGTGCTTATTGTTCCTGAATTCTGGCGTTTGAGTTATGAATACGGAAGAATCTTCAAACAATGGCAGGTAAAGCGTGTAATCGCAAAAACCGATCTGTCAAAATTCGTAGATAAACGCCGAGAGTTGGAAGAACAAATAAAGAAATTGGTCCCCGATATTTGATGATGAAATTCCTACTAACATGTTCACTATTCCTCGTTTTTAATCTTGCTCTCGGACAAGGTAAAAATGGATTATATCCATTACTTCAAAAACTTGAAAAGTCACCTGACGATACAATTGTTCTGAACAAAGTTTTGGAGAACATCAAAAAATCTACACAAACGGATGATTCAACTTCTGCCCAACTGGAGAAAGTGAGAAGTATCATCAAGAGCCAACCAACGAACGTAAAGCAAATTATTGTAAACATTCAGTTA
>CAMLET010000223.1 GCA_946479125.1 uncultured Flavobacteriales bacterium | reverse complement strand
CTGCTTGTGGCCAAAATCCACCTTCAGTATTGGAAACCTCTGGGGTCATTGCAAATATTTCCGGTTTAATACCAAGATCCTCCCCATACATATAGTCGTCGGATCCTCCGGATATCAAATATAAGTAAGTGCTTTGTTCAGCGGCGTAATCGTTGTATCTCACCATGTGGTCAGTGAAGGCACTGAAATAATCGTGATCATCGGCATAAACGCCGTATTCATTTCCGAAGGGGAAGAGGAGTAGGTTTCCGAAAGTGTGAGCGTTCAATGCGTATTGGAAATCTCTGTTTTCACAGAACCATTTTATTGCCTGTGTCTCGGGTTCGGAGAAAGGTCCGGTTCCAGGATATATTTCACTATCGGTATCCATACTGATTCCGGTTGTTCCCCAGGCGTGAGAGTAGTTTCTATTCAAATCAACTCCATAAGTGCCATCACCATTGTTTCTTCTGTTCTTTCGCCACATTCCGCCACCATTTGGATCGGTTGTCTCGTTGTAAATGTACCCGTCAGGGTTGATCATCGGGACAAAATAAATCTCAGTGTTGTCAACCAAGTATTTTACTTCGTCATTGGTAGCATAATTTTCCAATAGATACCACATGTAAAAGATTACCTCTGATAATGAATTGGGTTCACGAGCATGATGAAGTGCAGAGTGTAATACTTCTGGCTCCGGTTCATCTGTTCCTGCATTATCACTTAAACGCAACCAATATAGCGGTCTGCCGTCATGAGTTAAAAAGCTGGAAATCGGAGCACGTGCGGTTATGAGATTTGGGTATTGCGTGGTCATGGCATCCAATTCATCAAGAAATTCCTGATATGTGTAGAAACCACCCATTGATCCCAAATGGAAATTAGAAGGGATTTCAGGAGTGAATGTTTCTTGATGAACGTTCTCACAGCTTGCATTTTTTTCGACAGCTGTAGCAATTGTGCCTTTGTTCTGATTGACATAGAAGGCCTGAACATCAGCTATCAATATTTCCACTTCGAATCCGTTGTTCCGCATTATTTCAAGTTCACGTTTCGAAAAATCTGATATTAGAAATGTGCCCTGTTTACGAATACCATGGTCTACAGCTATTCCAAGTTCAGCTAATTGTTGCAGCCCTTCGCTGGTTGCCATGACTTTCGCTCTGGAATAATCTTGCCCCTTAGAGCCAAAAGCCAAAAGTAGAAGTGTAAATAAGACTAGATGTTTCATCTTAAATAATTTAGAGGTTTAGAAAGATACGCTTTTTTTGCTTCGCAAGTGATTTTCAGAGTTATGAGTTACAAGTGATAGGGTATGGATGAAGACTCATAACTCGTAACTCTATTACTTCCACTCAAAGGTCTCGATCATGTGATAAAGATCCTTTTTAAGGTATTCCAAACTTGGTCGTAGTGAATCGTAATTTGGTTTACAGTTCATCAAAACTTCTCCACGAATGAAATGATTGACAGAATCTGTTAGATAAAACTGATAGTTTGTTGCCACGTCACCTTGCAATTCGAAGAAAGTACCATAGACTTTTTTATCAGGAAAAACGTAGCGCTTGCGTTCAATTTTAGTTGCTTTAATTTGGTGTTCATCCACTTTGTCATTCGAAAGATTGATGTATCTGGCCAATGTGTCGCGATTTGCCAATGGGTAATAATTCAGGTACATTATTCCGTTGAGTGGACCAAGATTAATTTCCTGATGATTTGTGATTTCGCTTTTGTACATCACTGGTCGAACCAAAAATGATTTTGAAACTTCGTAAACATAAGGTTCGTCCAAAGCCATTTTTGTGTATTCGTGCTTTGGAAGATTGGTACGTAAGAAACTTGGTGGTTTTGGGATCAACATTTCGTCATCTCCACAAGATTGAAGTGCTAAAATGGAAATCAATCCAAAAAAAGTCAGGAATAAATTAAATCTCTTGTTCATATCCAATAATCACTTTTACCATTTTCACTCGTCGTTTATCCGAAGATTCAACAATGAGTTTTATGTTGTCGACAACAATGTATTCGTTGTTCATTAATATTTTACCGGCTTGCTCGGTGATAAATCCTCCAATAGTGTCAGATTCACCTTTCAGCTGTTCCAATTCTTTTCCGTTTATATCGAGGATCTTGTAAAAATCAACCAAGGCTGTCTTTCCTTCGAACAGGAATGTAGACTCATCAATTTTCGTATAACTGATATCCTCATCATCGAATTCGTCAGTGATATCACCAACAATTTCTTCCAGTACATCTTCCAAAGTTACTAAACCTGAGCATGCGCCGTATTCGTCAACCACAATTGCCATGTGCATTTTCATTCCCTGAAACTCTCTCAATAAGTCGTCAATCTTCTTGTTTTCAGGGACAAAATGCGGTTTTCGAAGTAAAGTCTGCCACTCGAAATTGGGTTCATTTAAAAATGGAAGCAGGTCTTTTATATACAAAACACCTACCATTTGATCGAATTTGTCCTCGTAGACTGGCATTCTGGAATACCCGGATTTCAAGATCACTTCAATTACTTCACTAAAACTCTGGTCATGCGAAAGGGTTACACAATCTAAGCGCGAACACATGATCTGACGAACTTCTGTGTTTCCAAATTTTACAATTCCTTCTAATATGCGTTGTTCGTTTTTCGTTGAATCATCTTCAATCGTCAGAGCAATCGCTTGTTCTAAATCATCACTTGAAAGATTTACTCCACGTTTACGGGCACGTTTGTTAACGAGATTTGTTCCATTTACCAATAACCAGCGAAGCCATGAAAAAGGGGGGAGAGCGTTTAACGCCCAAAGTGGCTGCGACATTATTAATGTAATGCGTTTGGAATGCATTGTTGAATACATTTTGGGGGCAACTTCTCCGAACAATAAAATTGCCACAGTAATTCCTGCGATTTCAATTGTTGAACGCAACCAACCAAGTGAACCGGCTGACGGAAGTACTTTTTCCAGAAACTCAGTAGAGATAATGGCCATGCAAACATTCACCAGATTGTTTCCGATAAGAATGGTTGCAAGTAAGTCTTTTGGTCGTTGCAGCAACTTTAAAGCTGATTTCGAACTTCTTGAAGATTCTGATTCAATTTCAAGTTTGTCGGTTGGACTTAGTGAAAAGAAAGCAACTTCAGAAGCGGAGAAAATAGCAGAAAGCGCCAATAGTAATATGGCTGAAACTGTGAAAACCACAATATCATAATTACTTATTGCTGTTATTGCCGCGGCGGGATCGTCCATTTTTCGTTATTAAAATGGTAGATCATCTTCATCAGTTCCACTAACATCCATGTTTTGCATAGGCTGCTGCGGTTCTGTTGAATATGGAGGATTGTTGTTTCCGAAATTCTGGTTTGAACTATCAGATTTTGGAGTAAGGATCGTTAATTCGTCAGCTACAATCTCTGTGATATAACGTTGCTGACCATTGGCATCTGTCCAATTACGTGTCTTCAATTTTCCTTCAACGTAAACTTTGGTTCCTTTTCGAACGTACTTCTCAGCAATTTCAGCGAGGTTTCTCCAAAGAACTATATTGTGCCAATCGGTAATGTCGCGGCGTGTTCCAGTCGACTTATCCGTATAGCTTTCGGATGTTGCCAAAGGGAAATTGGCGATTACAGTTCCGTTTTCTAATCTTCTAATTTCAGGGTCTTTACCTAAGTTTCCTATTAAAATTACCTTGTTTACACTACCAGCCATCCATCTTAATTTTCTGTCTCTAACAAATATAATCGAATTACTAATTGCAAATTACGAATTACAAATTAAGGGTTATGAGTTATGAGTTACGAGTTATGAGTGACGAGTTATGATGTTCTCCATCAGCAATTCGGAATTAGTCATTGGTAATTAACGAAGTTGTTCCAGGTATTTCTCCATTAAACGATGTGTTGGTGGATCTTCATTACTGGTTTTCCATTCAATTTCCTGCTCAGCAAAAACGTTCTTTTCAGTTGTTTCATAGAAGTAAGCCTGAATGCGTTGATGCGAAAGAATGTGTTTTGCCTCATATTTTGCTAAGGGTTGCTCTTTAAATAAGTGAGATGGAAGTTCTGCTGTTGCTGTTTCAATCATTGGAAATTCGTTCAAATGTTGCCAGATGTCTTTTTTCTTTCGATGGATCCAGGCAGTTTTGTTCTGGTCAGTTAAATGAAAATAATGAAAGTAGCGATTGCTGACTTTTGTTTTCTTTGATTTCAAAGGACGTGTATTTACAGCTTCTGTTCCGAAACTAGCACAGGAAGAAGCTAAAACACAAACATCGCAATCCGGGTTTTTAGGTTTACATTGAATTGCTCCGAATTCCATAATCGCTTGATTGTGAATATCGGGCTCGTTATGTGGAATCAGTTCATTTGCCAGAGCTTGATATTGCTTTTGTCCGGCTCCGGTATCAATTGGTTCATCAATACCAAAGTATCGACTTAAAATCCGGTAAACGTTTCCGTCCACAACGGCATGTGGGAGTTTAAATGCAAAAGAGCTGATTGCTGCAGCTGTATAAGGACCAATTCCTTTTAAAGCGATGATTTCATTGTATGTTTTCGGGAATTCTCCACCATGAAGTTCAAGAATTTGTTTTGCGGTTGCATGCAGGTTTCTTGCTCTGGAATAATAGCCCAAACCTTGCCATAATTTTAGAACATCTTGTTCGTTTGCCTCTGCCAAATCTTTAATCGTTGGAAAATTTTCGGTGAAGCTGTAATAGTATTTCAGCCCCTGATCGACCCTTGTTTGTTGCAAAATGACCTCCGATAACCATATGAAATACGGATTTTTCGTTTCCCTCCATGGAAGAATTCTGGCGTTTTGTCTGTACCATTGGTGCATTAGTAGAACGAAATCAGTCATTTGGGGAAAAGTTTGAAAAAAAATCTTGAACACTACAAATTTAATGGGATTCGCTCAGTACTTTTGCACTGAAAATCACATTGTTGAAAATAAAATAAATAAAGTAAGATGACAAAGGCAGATATCGTTGCTGAGATTGCAGAAGGGACAGGATTGGAAAGAAACGAAGCGCAAAAGGCTGTTGAGGCGTTTATGACGTCTATCAAGACTTCTTTAACTAAAGGACAAAACGTATACTTGAGAGGTTTTGGAAGCTTTATCGTTAAAGAACGCGCTGAGAAAACAGGTCGTAACATTTCAAAAAACACTACTATCATTATTCCTGCGCACAACATTCCGGCTTTCAAACCGGCTAAGACCTTTGTTGATGAGGTGAAAAACAAGCAAATCGTAAAATAATTTGTTTGATTTGACTAGAAAAAGTTGATTAAAAAGTAATTTTTATATCTTTGCACTCCTGTTTCGCGATAGGAGTGCTTTTTTTTCAGTCGCAAAACAGCTTGAAATAGAACGAACTTAGAATATTAACATAAAATAAAATTATCATGCCAAGCGGTAAGAAAAGAAAAAGACATAAGATGTCGACGCACAAGCGTAAGAAGAGATTGAGAAAAAACCGTCACAAGAAAAAGAAGTAATATTTTTCTTTGAAAGTTATTGGAAGAGCTTAGTAGGTGTTTGGCTTACTAAGTTTTTCTGTTTTTTATCATTTTCTAATTGTAACGCTTGTGAGTTTAGAACTTGTAGTTGAAGCACGCCCAGGCGGAGTTTCAATAGCATTGCTTCGAGACGGTAAATTAGTGGAGTTACAAGAAGAGCAGGGAAAGACTGATTTTGGTGTAGGTGATATTTACCTCGGCAAAGTAAGAAAGGTTGTCCCTAGTTTAAATGCAGCTTTCGTAGACGTTGGATACGAAAAGGATGCGTTTTTACACTATTTGGATCTGGGTCCCCAGTTCCTTTCTTCTCATAAATTCACCAAGGATACGCTCAACGGGAAGCAAAACGTATCTGACTTGCTTTATTTCAAGTCAGAAAAAGACATTCCTAAGGAAGGGAAAATCACTGATATCGTTCCAACTGCTTCTCCAATTTTGGTGCAAGTGTCTAATGAACCTATTTCAAGTAAAGGTCC
>CAMLET010000222.1 GCA_946479125.1 uncultured Flavobacteriales bacterium | reverse complement strand
ACAGGAGCTTTTAATGTTCTCAAGTAGAAAACCAGATTCAGCACTTTATCGTTTGTTACTTCCGGCTCAATTTCATCTCCGGAATAAACATCAACAGGACTAAATGTGGAAGTAATTCCCATGTCCTGATTGTAGGCATTCACTGTTTGGTGCAATAAATCGTAGGCAGAAGCCTTTTTACCGAAACGACAAATGTACTTTCCATCTTGCGAAACAGCGTTTGGTCTTAAGACCACATAAGAAGGAAGTTCTTTCCAGTTTACCGTTCCTGAAATTCCATCGCCATTTGCATCAGTTGGATCAGCCATTGCTAGTAAATCCTGATCGGTAACATAATCTAGGAATCCCAATCCGGTATTTGCCGGAGGAGTAAATTTTGAAGATGTTGCACCATGAGGAATGGTTTCAGGAGTAAAACCGGGTAGTGCACGATTTTGCAATTGAGGTCCACCCTGATCTAAAAATTGATTTCCGAATTCATCTGGCTGACCAAAACGAACAAGTGTAGTTGAAGGATGTCCTTTGCCGTCACCAGCATGACACGTAAAACAACTTGCTGCAACGAATGTAGATCCGAGTCCGGTTTGCTGCGTAAAAACTTCTGTAAATGCCGCGTCACCTTTGGCAAACTGTTGCATTTCCGCCTTCGTTAATCCTTCAACTGGCCCGTCCAAAACTTCTGCTTCGGCGGGTACTTTTGGGAAAAACTTGTGACACGAAACAGCCAGAACGAGCGTAACAAAACAAGAAAGAAGTATTTTTTCCATTCGACTAAAAGATATTCAAACACAAATATAAACATATTTTTAGATTAGTCTAAATTTATTATTTGATTCGTCTACACTGAAAATTACCCATTGAAAGTTTCCCACAGATGCACAGATTTAACGGCGCTTACCAGTCGCCGAATGGCACCACTAAATTATTCGATGATTCTCCTTAACTACGAGTACGGTAGGCGAGTTTTTAACTGTGCATCTGTGGGTAAATAAAAAAGCATCCCGACAGAATTGTCAGAATGCTTCCTTTTAAAATATGTTTCTTGGATTATCCTACCCAAACTCCCATCGAGTTGAATTTTTCAATTCTTTCATCGATACGTGTTTCCGGAGATTTTGGATCCAATTCTGCCAAATATGATTTAATTTTTTGCTTCACAGATTCAAACATTTCTTCCTGACTTCTGTGCGCTCCAGATAATGGTTCCTGAATTACATCATCAACCAGTTTATTCTGTTTCATGTCAGTACTTGTCAATTTAAGTGCCTCAGCAGCTCTTTCCTTGTACTCCCATGATCTCCACAAAATTGATGAACATGATTCAGGAGAAATTACTGAATACCAGGTATTCTCCAACATCACCACTTTATCTCCAACTCCAATTCCTAAAGCACCACCAGAAGCTCCTTCACCAATAATAATACAGATTACAGGAACTTTCAACTGCATCATTTCATAAATGTTGCGTGCAATTGCTTCACCTTGTCCACGTTCTTCAGCTTCTAAACCAGGAAAAGCTCCAGGAGTATCAATAAAAGTTACGATAGGCTTATTGAATTTTTCAGCCAAGCGCATTAAACGCAATGCTTTTCTGTATCCTTCAGGATTCGCCATTCCGAAATTACGGTACTGACGCATCTTTGTATTGATTCCTTTTTGTTGTCCAATAAACATTACTGAACGACCGTCCAACAAACCGAAACCACCAACCATTGCTTTGTCATCTTTCACAGAACGATCTCCATGCAATTCCTGGAAAGTACCACCAGAAATGTGATTGATGTAAGCTAAAGTGTACGGTCTATCAGGGTGGCGCGACAATTGAACACGTTGCCATGGCGTTAAAGAAGAGAAAACTTCTTTTCTTTTTTCTTCCAGTTTTTGGTTCAACGCATCAATGGTATCCGTCATGTCTACCCCTGATGTAGTCGCAATTTCACGTGTTTGTGCGATCTGCTCTTCTATTTCCTTAATCGGTTCTTCGAAATCTAAATATACTGACATTGTCACAAGTTTGAAGGGCGAAAATTACGAAAATTGTGGGCATTTCTTAATTTTAAAGCATGATTATTTTTCCCACATGCAAAATTAATCTCGGTCTCCATGTGTTGGAAAAACGTTCAGACGGCTTTCACAACCTTGAAACTGTTATGGTTGAAATTCCTTGGACGGACGAAATTGAGTTCCATGAATCGACCGTTGATACACTTGAAATAGAAGGACTTGAAATTGTTGGAAACGATAATCTAGTAACTCGAGCCTTGAAACTTGCACGCAAGCAAGCTACTATTCCACCGTTAAAGATCAAGCTCAAAAAAAACATTCCAATGGGGGCTGGATTGGGTGGCGGATCTTCGAATGCTGCCCAGTTTTATAGAGAACTTGCAAAGATTTACTTCCCTACCAGAACAATTACAGCATTGGAAACTGATATTTCATCTATTGGTTCAGATTGCGCATTCTTTATAAAAGGTGGAATTCAACTTTGCACAGGACGAGGGGAAATCCTTCAACCACTTGAATTGAATTTGAACGGCTATCACTTAGTGGTAATCAATCCGGGAATACATAGCTCAACTGCGGAAGCGTTCAGTAAGATTGTTCCTTTTAATGAAAGAGTTTCGATTCAGGAAATTGTGAGACTTCCTATTGAAGAATGGAAAAGTAAATTGGAGAATGATTTTGAGAAGAGTTTATTCCCTATTTATCCGGAATTGGAAAAGATTAAGAACCAGTTATACGATCATGGCGCTATTTACGCATCCATGACAGGTTCGGGCTCAACACTTTTTGGGATTTACACCAATTTAGAAGATGCCTTAGCCGTAAAAATAGATTCATCTCAATTTACGAAAGTAATTTCTCTTTAGAATTTTGTAATTCGGTGAACTTCTATGGTTTCATTGAAGAGAATTTTCACGACATAACTTCCGGATTTCTTGTCAGAGATATCAAAAGAATTTCCGGAACCGTTTAAAATCATTCGACCTTCCATATCATAAACTACGAATTCAAGCTCCGAGTTCGGACTTCCAGCAATCGTAAACAATCCATTTCCCGGATTTGGATAAAGCAAAAGTTGATTCTCCTTTTTTTCATCAAGTCCAGCAGAACTATTCGGATTCACTTCAAAATGATGCAAGCCGCCCAAATCTTGTCCGACAAACATGTTCAGAATCCCATCATTGTCGACATCTTCAACCCAAAATGATGAATACAGACCAACATCTATATTTAAATAGGTATCACTTACCAGATTAAATGTGGAATCGGGGTGCAAATGATCGTCGATAGCATTAAAGTAATGTAAACGCCCGTCATTTCCACCTAAGAAAAGATGTGTTGTGTCATTTACGCGAAAAAAATGTGGTGCAGCATAGCCATCAGGATTAGCGGCAAGTTGAACACCACCAAGCGAATTATCGATCAACTGAAAAGATGGAACGGTTGCAGTTCCTACATTTCTATAATAAGCAATTCGTCCCACTTTGTTTCCGATCAATAAATCGAGTAATCCATCTTTATCCAAATCGAACAACTGCGGAAAGGCATAAGCGCTAACATTTATCGTTACCGCACTTGCATCCTGAAGAACAATCGGAGCAGCATAAGACAGTTGATTTCCGGCACCAGCTGTATTCGTATAATAATTAAGTGTTCCAACATCTTTTCCAATGACCATATCATCATCGCCATCGCCATCCAAATCTCCAAAAGCAGGAACAGCTCTCAATCCTAAATTCTGAGAAAGAAAATCAAGATAATTATTGTTTAGAAAAGTATATGTTGGATTTGATGCATTTCCTGTATTTCTGTAAGCCAAAATACAACTCTCTTTTTCCAGTAAAGGTTTATAGCGAAAGAAATTACCCACCAATAGGTCACGCAAACCATCTCCGTTCTGATCCACAACAATGGGAATACTTCCCAAACCATGTTCAATCATTTCACTTTGCAGAAAATTGTTGGTTTGATACTGAAAATTTGGAGTTGAATTGGTTCCGGAATTCTTATAAAACCAAACACTATTCTGGTTTTCACTCACCGTTCTTGCGTTCGGTGTAACTATAAGGTCCTTCTTTCCATCAAAATCAACATCCAGATAATAAGCAGCCGGAAAAATATTGATATTGGCCGGAGTTGTGTTCGATGGATAATTATTATCGAAACTGATCATTGCCGAATTAGAATTGGGAACAGTTCCACCGTTGATCAATCCGGTAAGATTTGGATAAGAAACATCGCCCAAAATCAAATCTTTAACGCCATTTCCATTAAGGTCGATTGCCAGAATTGTTGAGCCGGAATGTTTGGGAGCAATAGGTTCGTCAATTGGTCGTTCAGGATTCGGAATATTTCCGGTTCCACAAGGAAATTCGGTACTGTTCAGAAAAATGGAATTGTTATTCGGATCTTCCTTGAATTGTCCCCAGCACTCGTTCACCAGCTCAAAAACAAGTGAGTCTGAATGTCCGTAAGTTTCCTGACTCAAATTTTTATGATATTCTACCCTATCACCATTCGAATTAAAGGTTAGAACATCAATATCGCCGTCATTTTCAATATCCACAAAAGCCGGAATATCGGCAGAAGTGATGTACAAATTCCCAGGATCACCATAATAATCAGTGTACACAATTTCCTTTGCAACTTCCCATGACAAACTTCCGGTTGTAAGACTTGTATTCTTGTAGACTTTTAATCCGCCCAGACCGTAACAAAAAATATCATTTTGTCCGTCTTCATTATAATCCACAAACGCAGCACGGTAGCGAATATCAGCAGGAAATTCTCCTAAATCGACATTGTGATAGACATACCTATTTGAAGGACTCTTAAGGTAAACGAGGAAACGGTCGCAACTTCTGTCGAAGACCACCAAATCCATATCACCATCCAAATCGAAATCAAGTTCAGAGAATTGGGAGAAATTTATCCCACCTGCCCAGGCATTGTTCAGGGTGTCATTTCCAATTTTCACCGTAATTGCTGGGGAAAACTCAAATGCTAAGTTGGTCTGTGTTAAACCTTTAACGCAAACAAGAGTAAAAACACAGATAATTAGAAAGCGTATCAAATATTTTGAAAAAATTGAAAAGTAATTAAAGACGTATAAAATTATCATGAAGTTGCTTATACTAAAACGGTATAGTGTGACAAATATTACCTAAAAACCTACAAATATTAAATATTTAATAACAAGTACTGGACTTGTATTGTTTTTATACGGACTTTTGTTCACTTAAATAAATCATACTTTATGAGAAAAATTTTACTTACCCTAGTAGGATTAACCTCGTTTCTGTCATTCGGCCAGTTATCTGGTACCAAGACAGTTCTGGTTGATTATCCTACCATCGCAGCCTTTGTGACCGATGTAAACACCCAAGGTGTGCTCATTGGCGGTGGCGGTGTTACACTCATTGTACCTTCGGGTTATTCAGAAACTGCCCCAGTTGGTGGTTACAACATCACAGCAACAGGTACTGCAGCTGAGAACATTACAATCGTTGGTGCTGGTTCTCCGCAACCAATTATTACAGCGAACGCAGGTTTGACCGTTGGTTCAATTAATGATGCAATCTTCAAAATTATTGGAGGTGACTACATTAATATCGCTAACCTTGATATGCGTGAGAATGCAGCAAACACAGTAAGTGGTTCTGCAGCAACGAATAACATGACCGAGTTCGGTGTCGCATTATTCTATGCATCAACAACAAACGGTGCTCAACGTAATAGTGTAATTAATAACACAATCACATTGAACAAAACGTATACGAACACTTTTGGAGTATACAGTAGTGTTCGACATGATGCGTTGGCAGTGACAGTTACTGCTGACATTACTGCTCCTTCTGGTGCAAACAATAATAACAAAGTCTACGGAAATGCGATTTCTAATGTAAACTACGGTGTTGTATTTATTGGTTCAGCAACTGCAGCCAATCAAGATTTAGGAAATGATGTT
>CAMLET010000221.1 GCA_946479125.1 uncultured Flavobacteriales bacterium | reverse complement strand
GGTGACATTATTTGAGTATTATAGCATGCCCAACAAGTTTTGGATCAATTCCGCGCAACGCATCTCGATATCTTCCACTATTTCTTCCGCACCTTCTTCACTTGCGAAAGAAGACTTTAATTTCTCCAGGTACGCATTCAATCGAGCGTAGGCATCTTCTTCAATAATGAAGAGTTGACGTCCAAGATGAATATTTATGGTCTTTTTCATAGTATTAGTTTTTTGTTCTTAATTGTTCAACGGCATTTTGAAGTTCATTCCAGGTTGTTTCCAAAGCGGAAAGCATTGTTTTTCCGGAATCAGTAATTGCATAATATTTTCTTGGCGGACCTGCAGTTGATTCTTCCCAGCGATAGGTGAGAATCTCCATGTTTTTCAGTCTAGTCAATAACGGATAAAGTGTTCCCTCAACCACAATCATTTTAGCGTTTTTCAATTGCTCTAAAATTTCTGATGGATACGCTTCTTTGTTATTCAAAATACTGAGTATGCAGAATTCCAAGATTCCCTTGCGCATTTGTGCTTGTGTGTTCTCTTGACTCATACAGTACTATTTATGACACAAATATATGTATTGTTTGGTACTATGCAATACAAAGTACTATAAAAATTTCTTAAATTTGTTTAAAAAGTGATTTTGAATAATGTTATTGTGTTGATTATCAGTGTTTAATGCGGTTGAAAAAAGTGAAGAATTTGTAGTCTTTTATAATGCGCAGGACCTGCCTCTGTCGGCAAACAGGTTATAAATCGCAACAGAGTAAGATTGCAAATCCTTCACAGCGGTGCTGTTAACCGATTTTAACTTCTTCAAGAATTCTTTTTAGTGTAACTTATATTCTGACGTAATACTTATAGCAATAAACTGGACTTATGGACAAACCAACAAATGAATTAAAGCCTCGAAAACAAGATAATCTGGATCAATTGACCGAAATGTTGTGGTGGTTCTCCACAGCAATTAAGGAACTTATTCAGGATTGTACGGTTGATAGAAATCGATACAAAATAGTAGGTTCTGCAATGCTTTTTACATGGCTTTATGCCACATTGGCCTGGGGATATTTCTGGAGCACCAACTCTGATTCACCTTTTGTTTACGTATTACTCGGTGTTTTTATGGGTGGATTCGTGCTCTCAATCGACCGTGTTTTAATCTCGTCTATAAACAAAGCTAAGAACAATATTGTAGCAATTATTCTACGAATTGTGATGGCATTGTGTATTGGAGCATTTTTGGCTCAACCTATTATTCTCTTCATTTTTAGTTCGGATGTTGACAGAGAAATTCCGATAATCTTAGATAAGAAACTAGCTGAAAAGAAGGTAGAAGTGGAAGCGGTATATCAATCCAGAAAGGATGAGTTGTTGGCCAACAAAAAGAAGTTGGAAACCGAGTTGAAGGACAAAAATGATTTAGCGGTTCAAAAGCAAAACGACTATTTGAAGGAGATTGATGGAACAGGTGGTTCCGGAAAATATGGAATAGGAGGAATTGCCGAAGCCAAGAAAAACAGTTTTCAGATCATTCAGTCGGATCTGGAGAAAACACAAACTGCAGCCAATAAAGAGTTGGAGAAAATCACAACCGAATTGGATGAGATCAATACAAAAACAACCAAAAGCGTTGCCGATTTTGAGAAAACATTGGATGGAAAAGGATTTCTAATCAAAAAAGAAGCGCTTGAATCCTTGTTTGAGAAAGACAAATCGCATGGACTGAAAAACCAGTATTATTTATTAACGGTGATTCTAACCTTGTTCGAATTGATTCCGATCATTAGCAAGTTGTTTTTGTCTTATGGAGCTTACGATACAAAAGTGGCGCTTCGTGAAGAGTTGGAAATGAAAGTTGTGGAAATGAAATCGGAGAAGGATTTGGAGGAGGAAACGAAGAATCTTCAATAATAAAATGTGTAGAGACGCCATGCATTTCGACTACGCTCAATGACCAATCGCGTCTCTACCTTTCCATTTTTATTTCTTTTTTTTATAGTACCTCGGAGTAGTAACTAAAGAAAATTGAAATCCGAAATAGAATGTCCAGGATTTCAAGGGGAACGTGCTGCTTGTAATCGTTTGATCGGTTTCCATACCTTTACGCCTGCTTTCAATGAGGGTGATTTCCTGATTTCTGGGAGTAACACCGAATTTCACTCCAATGTTTAATCCCTTTAAGCTGTCTTTCAATTGGTAATATCTGTATTTTTCAAGTTCTATGGTTAGTGATTTAGTCATTGGAACTTCTGTAACCAATGAGTAAGTATGAAAGCTATTATCTGATACGTTTTTCGCCTCATAGCTAAAAGAACCATATGAATAGTTATCGAAATTCAGATAGAACATGAGTCCAATAATGTGAGGGTATTCATCCGAATTGTTAAAAGTGTATCGGTAGCCGGCAAAAAATCGTGGAACAAAAAAGTTGTGGGCTTGTTCTTTAAAGTTTAATATATGATAAGATGGGTTTTGCATTTCTATGAAAGACTCTAGTTCCGGACTTTTCTTTCTGCTGGAAAATCCGAGTTGTGTTCCTAATACGTAATGATCGTCTAATATAGCAGCGATCTTAATTATCTCATACATTGGCATACGCATTCTATTTCTGAACATGTTTGGATTACTTGCAACTTTCAGATTTTGCATATCCGCATATTGCATACCATATAGAACATTAGGCGAAGTGACGCATAATTTGAACGGCCATGTACGTGTTTCGTAACCGTCAATCTGGCTAAATAGATTTCCGCAAATCAGGCAAAAGAATAGAAGGCTAATGTTATTTCTCATTCCAGTGTGATTTGGCTGGTTGAATCCAGCATTGAGGTTCCATCCTTAAAAAGAAGTTCTGTGTAAAAGGTATAATTTCCAGCATCTGGTTCTGAGTCGCAAACAAAATGAATAGTTGAGAAATAGGGGTGTTCGCTTGAATATCTAAAGAGCGACAAACCGCTATTGTCTTGCAGACGACTCGCTTCAGCATATTTGTCTTTCAATACATAGAAACAACTATTTAAGGCCGTTCCTGCAGGTTTTCCACAGAAAGTTACGTTCGACCAAACTCTCACTGAATCAATAATATTGGTTGGTTGGGAAGTGCTTTCTGCAGCATTGTAATCAATATCTTCCAGGTTATCCGTGATTTGAAAGTTCAGTTCTAAAGCAAACAGGTCTTTATCCACATTATTTCCAGCCGTTGTTGGCATTCCGTTCGAAGTTGCAGTTGTTGCCGGTGAAAGTTGAAATGAATTTATGGTATAAATGGCTAGCTCATAATCACGCAAACAAGAATTTAGAACGAGTGATAAACACAGGAAAATACTTAATTGTTTAATTCGCATAACGTTAGAGGCAGATTGTTTTTTAATGTTCACTGATTTCTTCTAAAGATACATTTATTTGAAAAAGTAAAAATATTTTCAATCGTAAAAAATTAGTTTTCAACGTGATGTGAAATTCTTCTGAAAAATGTCGAATTCGCGTGTTTACTTTTTTAGTTACCTAACATCAATCAGTGTAAATCAAATAAACACTTAAATGAAAAAGATCATCTTATCAATCACCTTATTTCTTGGAATGAACAGTTATGCCCAAGATTATTACCATGCAATTGGAGCCGCTTACAATATTGGATTGTACAAATTGGATTACAACTCCGTTAGCCAAAATGAAAGCTTAAGTTCAAGCAGTGCAGTAGGTGCTGGATTGATTGTTTACAAATCTACTTTGGCTTTTGAAATGTCGAGAAGTTCAAGCTTTGCAGTTTCTGCTTATCCTGGAGTTGGTGGTTACTATAACTCTAGAACTGGTGGATCGTTAGCTTATCAACTACCTGTTTTGGGAGAATTCTATTTTGGAGATGTTGACGACGCTAACTTCAATTTTGGTGCAGGATTCTTCTATGGAGGAATATTTTCGAGTGACGCAACTGGTGGAACTATTATGGGGCCACAAGTTTCAATTGGCGGTCAATTCGAATTTAGAGATCAGCTTGTTGGTTTAAGAGGTTACTATACATATGGATTTAATAAGTCTAAAGACATTCCTGCGGACGCAACAGATGTTGTTGATTCGAAATCACTTTTCGGAATTTCTCTACACTACTTGTTGGGGCAATAAAATAAAATTCCTTTACCCAAAACCCCTGCTTTGTTTAAATCCCGGTTTCGTTTATTTGAGACCGGGATTTGTTTTGAGAGCAATAAAGCAGTTGGAAAGTATTAAATTTGGGATTCGAAAATAAAATCATACTTGACTAATCGATGAAAAAGATAAAAACAGTAATAATTCTTCTGGGATTATTACCCACCTATAATGCACAGGCTCAAGATTTTGAAGTCTCAACAATTAACTATTCGCTTTTCGCAGGACATAGAAATGTTGATCTAAGACTTCGTGATATTGAAACCAATCAAGTAGATCGTTACGATGCAGAGTACAACTATGGCGGATTAAGTTTCGGAACGTTATATTCAGGAGTGGATGTAGGGTTAAGTGAACTTGGGGTACAACTTCAATTCGATTTCGGTTACGGAAAGGATAAAAACAACGACTATTATAGCGATAATTATAAGCCAGGATTTATTTATTTGGGTGGAGCAGTGTTAGGGACATTTTATTTTGGAGCGCCTGACGAACCGGTATTCTTTTTAGGTGTTGGACCTCAAATCTCATACATTTCCTTTGAAGAAATAGCGCCTTTGCAATATGGACTTCAAGGTGAAATTGGAAAGCAATTTCTTATCAGTGATCAGATCTTCGGAATTTCATTCAACTATGAGTACGGTTTCAATTCTCCATCTAGGGCAATTTATGATCCGGAATACAATACCATCGAATCTATGAATCAATATTCGTTCGCATTGAAATTGAGATACATCAGTGCTTTTTAATTCATTAGGGGCTATTTGATCTTTAGGTTTATTGTAGAATCCATTAAAACAGTTCCATCCTCTAATTCGGATCTGAAATAGAAATTGTATCCGCCTGGACTAAGAGTTGTTTTTGCTTTGAGCATGGAGCTTACAAACGGTCCGTAGATATCGCTAATTTCTGCATAGTAATTCAATCCGTGATTTCCTGTTAATTGTTCCTCATCTACTTTTTCTTCGAAATAGATATTGAACAAGGAATTGAGTGAAGTTCCGGGTGGTCTTCCACTAATTGTTTGATTCGACGAAATCTTGAAATCGGTTACTTTGTTTTTTATTCTGATTGTAGTTTCAACAGGATCGTAAGGTGCTTTATTTGATTCTACTTCCCAGTTGATGCGGAAGCCAAGATGAGAGCCATTAATGGAATCTTCAATTGTAAATGGAAGTCCGTCTGTAGATTGCAGTTTAGTTGCTGAAAATGAAACCTTCTTAATTTCAATAACCAGATCTTCGTTTTCCTGACAGGAAGCGAGAAGAAGGAGTAGGGCAAAGGTAAAAAATCTCATTGGAGTAAATGTAAAAAAAAATCCCGCTACCAAATGGCAACGGGATTTCTTTATTTCATAGATGGTGAGAATTATTCTCCGCCTTCCATTTTCTCTTTCAATGCAGCTAAAGCATCCAAGTCACCTAATGTTGACTTTTCGTTACTTTGGTTAACTGCTTTTACAGCTTGAGAAGTTGAAGAACCTCCAGTGCTTCCTTTCTTACCACCTGTTTTAGCAGCTGGTTTCTCGTCAGTACCTTCTTCAAACGTACGTGTATGAGAAACTACGATTTTCTTAGAATCTTTGTTAAACTCGATTACTTTGAAATCTAATGTTTCTTCAACTTTCGCATTGTTTCCGTCTTCTTTACGTAAGTGCTTAGAAGGACAAATACCTTCAACACCGTAAGGAAGAGCAACTACTCCAGCCTTATCTTTTGTTTCGATGATAGTTCCCTGGTGTACTGAACCTTCTCCGAAGATAGTTTCAAATACATCCCATGGATTCTCTTCTAATTGTTTGTGTCCTAAAGAAATACGACGGTTTTCACGATCGATTTCCAATACAACTAC
>CAMLET010000220.1 GCA_946479125.1 uncultured Flavobacteriales bacterium | reverse complement strand
AAAAGGAATTTATTTTGCCGACGGTCAACTTTAAACCTATGAAAGATGATTAAACTTCTACTACCTATCATATTGTTCATTCTGCTTGGCAAGAACTTATTTGCTCAGGAAAAATTGAATTTCACTGATGAAAATGGTCGTAAACAAGGTCACTGGATTTTCTACGGTAAAGACATGCCAAATTCAGGAATTCCTGCTGATGGAAAAGTACAAGAAGGAAATTATGTTGATGACAGAAAAGAAGGAACCTGGATCAAATATGAACTAGACGGAAAAACACCAAAGACAACAGGCGAATTCAAAAACAATCGTCCTCAGAGTAATTGCACTTGGTATTGGCCATCCGAAGTAGACGATACGGTTAAGACTTCTCAAAACAACGCATCCGACACACTCAACTTTATTGATGATAAAGGCAGAAAGCAAGGCCACTGGATTTATTTTGGAAAAGACAGACCAGAATCTGGAATTGTTCCAGATGGAAAAGTGGAAGAAGGAAATTACATCGATGACAGAAAAGAAGGAACCTGGATCAAGTATCACGATGACGGAAAAACGCCAAAGGTCAAAGGTGAATATGTCAATAATCGCCCTTGCGGAAAGTATGTAAAATACTGGCAAACCGGAGAAGTACGAGAAAGTGGCGTATTTGAGAAAAACACTGGTACGGATTCATTAATACGCGGCCTTGGATATTATTCTACAGAATATACTTACAAGTGGGATGGCACTCCCGACACCTTGGTCAAAAGCACTTCAGATAAAAACGTTCCGCTTCCGATTACTCCTGGTAATCCGAATACGCGCAGCACTCCCTTTAAACCCGATGGTTATAACAAAGTGTACAACAGCGATAACGAAATCTGGCTTGATGGTCAATTTAGAAATAGTCAGCTTTACGACGGTAAACAATATGTTTATGACAGAGACGGAATACTTATAAGTGTTTACATTTTTAAATCGGGGACATATCATTCAAATGGACGTCTTTAATACGAAAATGATCAAACTTGTTCTAAACAGCATCCTTCTTTTATTAAGCTTGCGTCTTTTCTCCCAAGACACGTTAATTCCTGCTGATTCTCTGAACAAAAAACAAGGAAAATGGATTGTTTACGGACAAGAACCACCAAAAGAACTAAAAGAATCCAGTCCGCCGTTTACGGGTTATTATGTTGCCTATACTTACATTACTGATGCTAGCGGTAAAAAGGTGGATTCACTAAAACTTCAGGAAGGCAACTATGTTGACGATCGAAAAGAAGGAACATGGATCAAATACCATGAGGATGGAAAAACACCCAAATTAATTGGTGAATACGAAAACAACCACCCAAAAGGAAAATACATCAAATTCTGGCCCAACGGAAAAACACGTGAAACCGGAAATTATGAAAAGAACAAATCGCTCGATTCTCTGCATCGCTTCTATGAGAATGGACAACTGGAATACGAAGCGTGGTTCAACCAAAACGGAAAAGAAGATGGTCGTGTAAACTTCTATCACTCCAATGGTCAATTGGAATTTACCTACGAGGCAAAAAACGGAGTTCCATACAACGCTTATCATTACGATGCACGAGGAAAACAAATTTCCTTCCAGGCCGAGCCATCAGTTTGTGGACCAACATCGGTTCCGAAAACAGAACCTACAACCGGAGACTGCCGTCCTCCAACAGAAATACAAGACGAACCAAATACCAACGGAATTCCATTTAAAAAAGAAAGCTACAATAAGATTTACAATGGCGACAATGAAATTTGGCAAGATGGAATCTTTAAAAATGGCCAGCTTTGGGATGGAAAAGAATATGTCTATGATCGGGATGGCATTTTGTTGAAAGTTCGTATTTACAAAGAAGGAAAACACATTTACGATGGTCAGCTTTAATTTGACATATCATAAAATTACCTTGATTTTCATGATGGGATTCTTATCCACCTCTCCTCTTTTTGCACAAGAAAAAGTAAATCAAAGAGACATCAATAACTACAAACAGGGACATTGGATCTATTACGGAAAAGACCTTCCTGAAACAGGAATTCCAGATTCAGGAAAAGTTCGTGAAGGAAATTTCATCAACGATAAAAGAGAAGGACCGTGGACTTTTTATCATAATGACGGGAAAACCATAAGAGTAATTGGTAATTACGAGAACAATCGTCCCAAAGGAAATTATACAAAATATTGGTCTAACGGTCAGTTGAAAGAAGTCGGAACCTTCTCTAGAAACCTTCAGCTTGATTCACTCAAACGCTTTTATTCCAACGGTAAATTAGACAGGGAAGCCTGGTTCAACGAAAACGGAAAAGAAGACGGAATTGTAAACTATTATTATGAAAACGGAAAGCTGGAATTAAGTTATAAAGCCAAAAACGGAGTTCCTATTGATACCGCTTACCGCTACTGGAACAATGAGGACTTGAAAGAAATTATTTATTACGGGTCTGGCGGTGGAATCATTGATACAAAGATGTTCTCGGCCATTCACCCCTTGCATTCAATACCAAAAAAAGAAGTAGAGGATAATAAACGTCCTAATCTATTAGGAAAACCTGGATACCTTACTAAAGAAAAACTACCCGTTGGTTATCACAAAATATTCAATGAAGCTGGTGAAATTTGGCTGGATGGTGTTTTTGAAAACGGAGTAATGCTTTATGGTAAAGAATACCTTTACGATGAAAATGGCATACTCTTAAAAATGAAGACCTACAGAAACGCTTCACCTAAGTAGGATAAAGAAACTCATTTCTTACGATAAAACCACTACCTTCGACTTGAATTTGAATCATGACAGCAGTTCTACTTTTTTCATGTATAGTACTTGTGTTGGCGCTGACCATCTACGTGTTTATTCTCAGAACTCAACTCAAGCAAAACAAGCAGGAACTTAGTCGGCACATGGAACGCAACCATGAGCTGAACGCCATGATGAATGCTGGTGAATTGAAATCACTTCGATACAAACTCAATCCACATCTTTTCAAAAACGCATTGAATTCTATTCAATCACACGCATACCAAACCTACTACTCCATGGATAAACTTTCCGGAGTTTTAGATTACATCCTTTACGACAGTGACAATCCGCTGGTAAGTTTATCGGAAGAAATGGATTTTGCAGCCAACTTCATTGAGATCAATAGAATGAAATTGAGTCCTTTGTTTGATTTGCGGGTTCGAAATTCTATCCCAAAAGATTCGGATGAACTTCAGCAATGTAAAATTCTGCCGCTTATTACTGTCGATCTGATAGAAAACGCTTTCAAACATACCGATTTCCAGAAACAGGAATCGTTCATTTCCATTCATTTTCAATTGAAGGATAAATCGTTTCAACTTGAGGTTTCAAACCGAATTTCGCAGCGAACACCTTTGAAGAAGGAAAAAAGCGGACTTGGAATTCAAAACCTGCAAGAACGTCTGCAAATTGCCTATCCAAATTCTCATGAACTTCGTTTCAATACTGAAGGAGATGTTTATCATGCAATTCTAAAACTGGAATTGAATGGCTAGTAAAATCTATAATTGTGTTTTGTTGGATGATGAACTTTTGGCTTTGTCGTACATTCGAACATTATGCGAACAGCTTCCTGAAATCCAAGTGGTAAAAGCGTTTAATGATCCGGAAATCTTCCTTTCTGAACTTCCCAATCTTCGTTTCGATTTCCTTATTTCAGACGTAGTGATGCCAACATTTACCGGATTAGAGGTCGCAGCAAAACTTAAGGGAATACCAGTCATTTTTACAACAGCACATAACGAATATGCTGTAGATGCTTTCGATGTAGACGCCATTGACTATTTGAAAAAGCCGGTTCAATTGGAACGTCTTACAAAAGCAATTCGTAAGGCAATTGATGTTCTACAATCGTCTACAACTGAAGTAAAATGGAATGCAGCTACGGCGAAAGGAAAAATGACTTTCCTGTGCAGTGAAATTGTTTCATTCTCAGCGAATACATTGGACAGCAGAGACAAACTGATACTTCTAAAAAACGGAAACACAGAGGTCATTAAAAACAAATCTTTTCAGCTTTTACTTGAAGAAATGACATCTGAAAATTTTATCCGCATTTCAAAAGGCGAACTTTTCAATTCACGCTTTTTACAAGGTTATAACGGCGATCAATTGTTCAGCACACTCAAAACTGAAACTGGAAAAATCAGAACCTTCATCATGAGCGAAAACTATAGAAAAGGTGTGATTTCATACTTCGAAAATAAGAGCTGAGGATTTCATTCCATCAATTCCCCTTTTCATTACATTTCAATCTGAGCCATAAGTTATAGCTCAATTCCTTAGGTAATTTTGTCAAAAAAAACGGATGAAGAACCTGAAGAATCTTTTGTTTTACGTGGTAACCATTGGTGGTTTGGCTGCGGTGATCTTTGGAATTATAGTTTCAGGGAGTTCACTTGAAAAAGGAAAGTTAACAGCGTTTAAACCTGAAGCAAGTGCATCAACCTGGCATCAGTTTCTAGATACATACTATGAAAACCTAACGCATCCGTTAGCCATTTTATTACTTCAAATAATAACCATCATTATTCTCGCAAGGATTTTCGGGTTCTTTTTCAAGAAAATCGGTCAACCTTCCGTAATCGGTGAAATTATTGCCGGAATTGTCCTCGGACCAACCATCATCGGTCATTGGTTTCCACATTTCAGCACATTTCTTTTCCCGGAAACTTCAATGAACAACCTTAAGTTCCTGAGTCAAATTGGTCTGATTCTTTTCATGTTCGTGGTCGGAATGGAACTGGATTTGAAAACGGTAAAGAACAAAGCGAATGATGCAATTGTCATTAGCCATGCCAGTATCATTTTCCCATTCACACTTGGAGTTGGTTTGGCTTGGTTTATCTATCCGGAATTCGGACCGGAAAACATTCCATTTCTTGCTTTTGCCTTATTCTGCGGAATTGCCATGAGCATTACTGCCTTCCCTGTTTTGGCCAGAATTGTTCAGGAACGCGGTTTGAATCGCACAAAATTAGGGAACATTGTTATCACATGTGCAGCAGCAGATGATATTACAGCCTGGTGTATTCTTGCAGTTGTTATTGTAATTGCAAAAGCTGGCTCGGTTCTTAGTTCGTTTTACATTATTCTATTGGCCATCGGATATGTCTTTCTAATGCTCAAGTTGGTTCGTCCTTTCCTTGCGCGTTTGGGAGAGAAGTATTCCAACAAAGAGAGTTTGAGTAAACCGGTTGTTGCCATCTTTTTCATTACACTGATCAGTTCAGCATACGTAACTGAGGTAATCGGAATCCACGCCTTGTTCGGAGCATTCCTGGCAGGTGTTATCATGCCGATCAACCTCAATTTCAGAGCCATCTTCATTGAAAAGGTAGAAGATGTTTCATTGGTTCTTCTGCTTCCGTTGTTCTTTGTTTTTACAGGATTGAGAACGGATATCGGTTTATTAAACGGAACACATCTTTGGTTGATCACAGGTCTAATCATCGCCGTTGCTGTAATTGGAAAATTCTTTGGTTCGGCATTGGCAGCTCGTTTCGTGGGTCAATCCTGGAAAGATAGTTTGATCATTGGCGCATTGATGAATACTCGTGGATTAATGGAATTGGTTGTACTGAACATTGGTAAAGATCTCCACATTCTGAGCAATGAAGTTTTCGCAATGATGGTGATCATGGCATTGGTCACTACCTTCATGACCGGACCAATTCTGGATTTAATCAACTGGCTGATACCCGAAAAATCTAATGGTGAAACTGACCATGCACCTTCAACAAAATACAACATTTTGGTTTCCTTCGGAAGTGCAGAACGCGGAAGAACCTTGCTTCGATTAGCGAACAGTTTTATTAAAAAATCGCAGGAAAACGCAAGTATTACAGCACTTCATGTTAGTTTGAGTAACGATTTGAATCAATACAATGTGGAGGAATACGAGCGTGAAAGTTTCAAATATGTGGAATCGGAAGCGGCAGAACTGAACCAACCCGTTGTCACACTTTTTAAACCAACAGTCGACATCGACAAACAAATTACAGACACGCCCTCC
>CAMLET010000219.1 GCA_946479125.1 uncultured Flavobacteriales bacterium | reverse complement strand
TTAACGATTCATACGTTTCAGAATCTTTGTAATAGGTCTCGTCGATATCAAGATCATCTGTTAGCTGATGAACTTCAAATGTTTGAGCGGTTTCTTGTCCGTACAATCCCTGATAATGCAATGAAAGAACAACAGAGTCAATCACTGGTACTAAACCTGCTGCATGCGTTACAGAAGTATTGAAAGTGAATTGAGTGTATAACGAAGCATTTGTTATACCCATTTTCGGATCGTGCATAACACCCAAAAGTGAATTTAACTGATTATCCGTTGGAAAAGAGTCTTCTTTCACCGTGTAAGTAACCAGTGAAAAAGTATCCGAACCTCCTGCACTTAATATCGATTCAGGTGAAAGTGCATCGGTTCCAAATTTGGCTGGTGTTTTCTTACATGAAACACTAACCGCTAGTGCTAACAAAAAACAAGCGGAAAATGAATATATTCTCCGCCAGTTTTTAATTTCTATTTGTGTATTAATCATATCAGATCAAAACGCCTTCTTCTAATACCTTGTCAAAGAATTCATTCAATCCTTTCGACAGATGTTCTTCAGGCATGTAGTTCAACTTTAAACAATTAGCTTTATCGAACGCTTCTTGTAAACCAGCAGGGATATCATCACTACCAATTACCGCTCCATCAGCAAACGCCAAAGATGCAGATGTTATTGCTTCTATAGAAGGGTTTTTAACAAGATTTGTGACTTCTTCATCAAAGCCATCGAAAGCTAGTTTTTGAGCAAATTTCTCGCTCCACGGTTGTGTGAAACCTTCGTTTTCTTTGTAGATGCTGTAAACAACTTTAGTACCAGCAAAATGCGGATCCTTGTTGTAGATCTTTTTAATATACAAAGGCATTAAAGACGCCATCCAACCGTGACAATGAATCACGTCTGGTTTCCATCCTAATTTCTTAACAGTTTCCAATACTCCTCTACAAAAGAACATGCTGCGCTCGTCATTGTCTTCACAATCTGAGCCATCTTCGTTTGTAACATTGTATTTTCTTTTGAAATACTCTTCGTTGTCAATAAAGTACACCTGAATACGAGCTGCAGGAATAGACGCTACTTTGATGATCAACGGATGATCGTTGTCATCAATAATAATGTTCATACCTGACAAACGTATTACTTCGTGCAATTGATGACGACGTTCGTTGATACAACCAAATTTTGGTGTGAACACGCGAATTTCCTTCCCTGCTTCTTGAGTAGTTTGAGGCAATTTTCTTGCGTTGTGAGAGATTTCAGTTTTCGGAAGAAACGGAAAAATTTCCTGCGAAATGAATAGAATTCTTTTCTTTTCCATAGAATTCAAAGAGGGGTATTATAATTATTCGCACAAAAGTACGAAAAAAAGAGGTACGGTTCAATATTATCCTCTAGTTTTGCCCACTTTGAACTTTAATTTATCGAATCTTGATAGTTGCCAATACCGTTGAAGAACTGATAGTTGCATATCAGAATGCCTCTGAAAATGCCAAGTCTATTGGTTTTGTTCCAACTATGGGAGCACTTCATGAAGGGCATATGGCTCTGGTTCAGCGTGCTAAAAAAGAATGTGATTTAGTTGTTGTTAGTGTTTTTGTGAATCCAACACAATTCAATAATCCTTCTGATTTAGAACTTTATCCCAGAACTCCTGAAAAAGATACCGCGTTATTAGCGGAAAATGGCTGTGATGTTGCTTTCTTTCCAGGAGTTGATGACATTTATCCGAAAGGAATTCAAATTCCAACTGTTCAGCTTGGTGAAATGGAGAAGGTAATGGAAGGCGCATTTCGTCTCGGACATTTCAAAGGTGTTGTTCAGGTTGTTTGGCGTTTATTCGATTTGGTGAAGCCAACTAAGGCTTATTTCGGACTGAAAGATTTTCAGCAAGTTGCCGTTATCAAACACATGGTGAATGAATTGAATTTGCCTGTAGAAATTGTTCCATGTTCAACTTTGCGTGAAACATCTGGTTTGGCAATGAGCAGTAGAAACATGCGCTTGACTGAAGAACAAAAAGAAGAAGCCGTTGTGATTTTCAAAGCTTTGTCTTTCCTGAAAGAAAACGCAAGTTCTTATTCTCCGGCAAAATTGGTAGAGCTTGGCTCAGAAATGATAGCTGAAAGTTCTTTGAAGTTGGAATACCTTCAAATAGTTGATTCTATAACGCTACAACCCCTTTCAGATTCCTGGTCAGAAAGTGCAACTGCTTGTATTGCCGCTTATTGTGGTGAAGTTCGGTTGATTGATAATATGATACTCTATTAATTCAAAAGTCAAAAAGCAAAAGTCAAAAAAGGAGTGAAGTGCTAAACTTTCAACTTTTAACTTTTAACTTTTGATTTTTCAATACCTTTGCATCCTCGTTTACAGCACAATGTTGATACAAGTTTTAAAATCAAAAATTCACCGCGTAAGAATTACGCAAGCTGAGTTAAATTACGTTGGAAGTATTACTATCGACGAAACCTTAATGGAAGCTGCCGGCTTGATCGAAGGTGAGAAAGTACAAATAGTGAACATCAATAACGGAGAACGTCTTGAAACCTATGTAATTACAGGTGATAGAAACTCTGGTACAATTTGTTTGAATGGTCCTGCCGCACGTAAGGTTTCGGTTGGAGATTTAATTATCATTATTGGTTACGGATTAATGTCGGTAGAAGAAGCGAAAGCTTTCAAACCGTCTCTTGTTTTCCCTGACGAAAACACAAATCAGCTCGTTTAATTTATGAAATCGCTAAAAGCCCTTCACCAAAAGATTGGATCGTTGCAAGACGTTGCCAAAAAAGTGGATGAATGGAGAATTAAAGGCGAAAAAGTGGTTCTGACAAACGGATGTTTCGACATTCTGCACGTTGGACACGTCACATATTTGACGCAGGCTGCAGAGCTTGGAACCAAACTGGTTGTTGCTCTCAATACTGATGAATCGGTAAAGCGTTTGGGGAAAGGTGATGATCGACCAATCAATCCAGAATCTGCTAGATTGCAAGTTATGGCTGCTTTGGGAGCGGTTGATGCTGTTTTACTCTTTAATGAAGACACGCCTTTGCAGTTGATTGAACAAATTCAACCGGATGTGTTAGCAAAAGGAGCAGATTACGATCCGAACGAAGCGGATCCAACTTCCAAAAAATATATTGTTGGTCGAGAAGCAGTAATCGCAAATGGCGGAAAAGTAGTTGCTATTGATTTAGTTCCAGGATTTTCTACAACGGCCATTTTGGAGAAGGTGAGAAAATAACCTTCGACACTTCGAGAGCCTAAGTATCCTCAGGCTACTTGATTCCTAGGTGAAGTGAAGTCAACTCTCCAATTATTTCAAAATAACTTATCTTTAGCTGAATGTTTCGGCTCAGTCTAATCCTTCTTTTGCTTAGTCCAACGTGTTTGTTTTCTCAATCTCAGAAAACAACCGTCTACTTCATCCATGGTCAAGGTTCAGATTCTCGTTTATTCGATTCCATTCAACTAAAAGAAGGTTTTGAGAAAAAATGCATTGAATACGGAACACCACCAAAGAAAAGTACGATGGAATCTTTTGCCCATGAGCTTTCGAAACAAATTGATACCACTCAACCTTTTGTACTTATAGGAACTTCTTTAGGTGGAATGTTATGTACAGAAATGGCGGAGTTTCTTCATCCAAAAGAAGTGATTTTGATCTCCAGTGCAGCCAACAGAAAAGAATTACCCTTTCGTTATCGTTTTCAGAAAGTAATTCCGCTTTATGCGATAGTTCCTGGATTTATAATGGTTGGTAGCGCTCGTATTCTACAACCAATTGTGGAACCAGATCGCAAAAAGAACAAAGCCACTTTCAAATCCATGTTGAAAGAAAAAGACCGTGTTTATATGCGACGAACGGTGAAAATGATCATTCGCTGGAAACGTACGTCGAATTCTAACGAGATTCATAAAATTCACGGAACGAATGATCACACCATTCCCATTCGCAATGTAAAGAATGTGGAATTTACCATTCAGGATGGCTCACACATGATGACGCTTACACGTGGGCGGGAGATTTCTGAAATTCTGTATCAGATATTATGACCTGTGGGTAGAGACGCGATGCATCGTGTCTCTACATCCGGACTTCGCAAAATAATCTTTTTTCTTTTCCACATAGGGGTAAATCCAAACCGAGTTGTCTTTAAAGAAAGATGATACCTTTGCCTCAGAGTATTGAAACACTTCGAGGTGGAAGAAAAACAAGTGATAGCGCAGGTTGTGAAAGGTGATTTAAACGCATTCGAAATGGTGTTTCGTGAATATTGTAAGCCCTTAGTTCGCTATGGGAATACGTTTTTGCGCGATAGCGATGAAACGGAAGATGTTGTTCAACAGGTTTTTGTTTCCTTTTGGGAAAAACGAACGGATATGAATGTGCATTCTTCGTTACGCTCTATGCTCTATACCTCCGTTCGAAATGCCTGTTTGAATAAGATCAAGCACCAGAAAGTTCGTCAGTTGCACGCTGCAGAGGTTCAGTACGTTAATTCTGAAGTGGATATTTCTGATTCGGTTGAAGCCAGTGAATTGAGCGAACAACTTCACCATGCTATTTCGAAAATGCCCGAACAATGCGGACGTATTTTCAAGATGAGCAGATTTGAACAGCTGCGTTATCAGGAAATTGCAGATGAACTTGGAATTTCTATTAAAACGGTAGAAAACCAAATGGGTAAAGCACTAAAAATAGCCCGTGAACATCTCAGCGATTACTTGCCATTGTTGATTCTTTTCTTAATTCAGGAATTATGAATGTAAACAAAGAAATAGAAGAACTGATTGGCAAGTTTCTCTCAGGAGAAGCCTCTCCGGAAGAAGCAATTCTTTTGGAAGATTGGTTGAAAGGATCACCTGAAAATGAAGCTTATTTCAACGAATGCTCAAAAGTGTTCGGGCTTGAAAACCCTAACGTTTCTGTCGACAACGCGTGGAAATCCGTTTCTACTAAACTTCAGCAGGCTCCAATAAGAAAATTGAATGTTCGATGGATTTCTTCCATTGCAGCAATACTCATTATCTCAGTTGGAACTTTATTGTGGATGAACTCAGAAGTTGGACCAGAAATCTATGCTTCAACATCAAAAGCGAAAGATGTAGAGTTGTCTGATGGAACCGACATTCGTTTGGCGGAAAATTCGTCTGTTGAACTATCTGAAGAATACGGAAAGAGCAATCGTTACCTCGATTTGAAAGGTTCAGCGTACTTCTCCGTAAAGCATAGCGATAAACTTCCGTTTGTTATCAATACCGGTCCAATTCATATCAAAGATCTGGGAACTAAATTCGATGTTCGTTCAACGGAAGACACCATTTTTGTCCGCGTTGATGAAGGTGTTGTCATGATCTGCGACAACAAAGGAATGAAGGTCACGCTTCAGGCGAATGAAAGTGCACATTACGTAATTTCTTCAGGGAAACTTTCGCTGGATGTGAAATCATCCACAACAGCATCTTTGGATAATGTCACGATTATGTTGGATGATCAGCGTTTGGAAGATGCTGTGAAAATTCTGAATCAAACGTATAAGGTCGATATTCGAATTGAGAATCCGGCGATCAATAATTGCAGAATTACAACGGAGTTCCTGAACGAAGATTTGGAAACTGTTCTTGATGTTATTGGTCAAACCTTGGAGGTACGAATAGAGAAGATAGAAAATGTTTACTGGATAAAAGGAACGTCATGCAATTAGTACTGAAATTCGGGCTTTTCTTACTTCTTAGCTTTACTGTTTCTGTTTCTTTTGCCCAGGAAACACCGTATCTGGAAAAAACAGTGAGTTTGAAAAACGGAACATTCACCTATGCTGAATTGTTCCGTCAATTCTCTGATCAAACCGGAGTAGTTTTTTCTTACACCAATTTCGATGATCAGAAAAAAGTCACAACGAAAGCGGTGAAGCAGCCGTTTAGAATAGCACTAAATGCCATTTTCAATAATTCTGGTTGCACCTATAAGGTGAAAGGAAAATATCTGATTGTTTCATGTAAAGCTCCGCCGAAGAATAAGCCGGAAAATACTCCAACAGCATCAACCAACAGCTCAAATGTGGT